>JANPNT010000308.1:0-5209 GCA_031427655.1 Burkholderiales bacterium | reverse complement strand
GCCCGGGATGAAGTAGAGGCAGCCGCCGATCTCGGTCGGCTCGTCGAGCATGAGGAGCGCGGTCGTCAAGTTCGCCTCGGGCACGCCGTCGCGCCGCCACGTCCCGTAGTCCTGGTGCCAGGCCCACACCGAGCCATCGATCGCGGTCTTCAGGTTGCACTTGGTGTGATAAACGTAAAGCGACTCGTCGTCGAGCAGCTGCCGGGCCGGTGCGAGCAGCCGGGGCGCACGCGCTGCGGCGTGGAACGGCGGCGAGGCGGTCGGCCCGTCCGCCTCGTGGACCCGGTAGATCGTCTTTGCGACGCCGCCGACGCGTTCGCGCACGAGGTGGTCGGTGTCGATGCCTTGCAGCCGCTGAAGCTCGGCCTTCATGGCGGCGACTTCCGCCGGCGCCAGCAGTTCGGGCAGGACGATGAAGCCGTCGCGGTGATAGCGCGCGAGCTGGTCTGTCGAGAGTTGCATGGATGGGTGCCTAAAAGGGCGCTCGACCGCCCGGACGCTTCGAGCGGTCGGCGGCTCGCAAGCATGTTCCAGACGGGCGTGCAGTGTGGGGTTTGCTGCTTCGAGTGACGATCAAGCAGCAGCGACGAGGTCGCGAACATGGCACAGCACTGGCATGCCAGTCAAGTTCCAGGCCAGCAACCTCGCCCTGCGTTGGGTCGCCGAGCGTCACGGCGCAATCGTGCTGCGTGCGAAGCTGTCCAGGTCGTCGATGAGGGCATCGCTGGCCGACGCTGACGCGGCTTGGACACCGCAGGCGAGCGCCTCGGCGAAAGTCACATGGAGCTGCATCGTGCGTTGCGTGCCGGGTTCGCGAGGCACTGGTCTGAGCGCCGCGTATTTGATTCAGGAAAGCGCGCCATCAGGGTCGACGGCAAAGCGGCAAAGGCAGGCCAAGTGCGCAAAGTCACCACAACGCCAAGTTCCAACGGCATAGTTGAAAAAAGGGGACGCTTCCTTTTCATTGGTTTCGCACAATGCGGCGCCCAGCAGAGCGGGCAAGGGTGCTTCTTTTTTGAACCTTGCGCCGAAAGAGTTGAGGTTCATCTGATGGTCGAAAAATCGATTGGGTGTGTACCGGGAGGCGCAGGCTGGTGTCGAGTGGCTTTTGGTGGGCGACGAAGCGGCTGCACGCGGAACTCCGTCTTCCTGATGGGCAGGGGCCTCCGGGCAGATACTTCGGTACATGTTTATCAACGAAGGCAGGCCATGAAAACCGAACTGTTTGATGCGATCGTCCTGGGTGCCGGTCAAGCGGGCCCAGCCATCGCTGCACGCTGCAGCAAGGAAGGCTTGCGCACTGCCTTGATCGAACGCGGGCACTTTGGCGGCACCTGCGTGAACGTTGGCTGCATTCCTACCAAGACCCTCGTGGCGAGCGCACGTGCCATGCACATGGCTCGGCGCGGTGTCGAGTTCGGTTTTGACGTGGGTGGCATTCGGGTGGACATGGCCCGCGTGAAGGCGCGCAAGGACGCCATGGTGGGCTCGTCTCGCGAGGGTGTCGAAGCTTGGATGCGGGGCCTGAAACAGACTGAAGTCATCACTGGCGACGCCTGCTTTGTGGGCCCCGCCACGCTGCGGGTCGGTGGCCGCCAGTTGACGGCACCGCGCATCTTCCTCAATGTCGGTGGGCGATCGGTGCGGCCCGATTTGAACGGCATTGACACGGTGCCCACGCTGGACAACGTGTCGATCATGGAACTTGACCAAGTGCCCGAGCATTTGGTGATTGTGGGTGGCAGCTACATCGGCCTGGAGTTCGCGCAGATGATGCGGCGCTTTGGTGCCGAGGTGACGGTGGTGGAGCGGTCGGCGCAGCTGCTGCCGCGCGAGGATGCAGATGTCTCTGACGGCGTTCGCTCGATTCTGGAGAACGAAGGTGTGCACTTTGAGCTGGGGTCGCAGTGCATTTCGCTGTCGCTTGAAGGCACGAAGATTGTGGTGGGCGCAGACTGCGGCGTTGACCGGCCGAGCATCGTCGCCAGCCACGTGTTGCTGGCGGTAGGCAGGCGTCCGAACACCGACAGTCTGGGCTTGGAGTCGGCGGGCATTACCACCGATGCGCGCGGCTACATCACCGTGGACGACCAGTGCCGCACCAGCGCGCAAGGCGTATGGGCGGTAGGGGACTGCAACGGCCGTGGTGCCTTCACGCACACGTCGTGGAACGATCATGAAATTGTGGTGGCCAATCTGTTTGACAACGACCCGCGCCGCATTTCAGACCGCATCCCTTGCTACGCACTTTTCATTGACCCCGCGCTGGGCCGCATCGGCATGACCGAAACCGAAGCGCGCGTGGCGGTGTCGCAAGGCCGCAAGGTGCTGCACGCCAAGATGGCGATGCAGCGCGTGGGCCGAGCGCGCGAGGCCGGTGAAACTCAGGGCTTCATGAAAGTGCTGGTGGACGCCGACACCAAGTTGTTGCTGGGCGCGGCCATCCTCGGCCTGAACGGCGACGAAGTGGTGCACGGCCTGTTAGACGTGATGGCTGCAAAGCAGCCCTACACCGTGATCTCGCGCGCAGTGCACATTCATCCTACGGTGTCGGAATTGGTGCCGACGTTGCTGCAGCAACTGAAGCCGTTGGTGTGAGGTGACGGCGCTGAAGCGTCGCTTGCGGAGGCCAGAAAACGCTGTGTCGCACCACACTTCAATGTGCGCAATCCGAGGCCTGCGGCCAAGGCCAATGGATGGGTTTGCCGCCTGCTTCGGCGTCTGAGTACTTGGCGCTTTCTGAGCGCCCTTCGCGCCTGAGCAGTGAAACCTTGCAGACAAAAAAAGCTCGTTTTATCGAGCCCGGCGCACCCTCAGCAGCTCGTCCAGGATCAGCAGCACCGCGCCCACGCTGATGGTGCTGTCGGCCACGTTGAATGACGGGAAGTACCAACCGCCAGCGTGCACTTGAATGAAGTCCACCACGTAGCCGTGCAACAAGCGGTCGATCACATTGCCGATGGCACCGCCCAAAATAAGCGCGAGCGCCCAACTGAACAAGCGCTGGCCGCCGTGGCTGCGCAACATCCAAACGATGAAGACGGTGGCCACCGCGCCGATGCCGACAAAGAACCAACGCTGCCAACCCGAAGCACTGGCCAAAAACGAAAACGCCGCACCGCTGTTGTGAACGCGCACCAGGTTGAAGAAGGAAGTGATGGTGCGGCTGTCACCAAGTTGGAAGTGGCCGAGGATCAACGTTTTGGTGAACTGGTCGGCCAAGATGATGATGAAGGCGATGCCCAGCCAGGGCCAGAGGGAGTGGGATTTTTTTGCCATGAATGCGGTTGTTCGCTTTAGGATTTCGCTGTTTTATTTAATGTCGTCTGAGCTGCGCAGCACTTCGTCCCACGTGAGGCCCGAATTGGGGTTGGCATCGAACAGCTTCTTACGCTCGCGCAGTTTGCTCAACACCCATTCAGGGACCGGCGATTCGTCTTGAGCTGGACTCACGCTTTCCCCCAGGTCTTGCGCCAATTGAATTCGGTCTTCATTAGGAAGCTGAAACAACGAGGCAAAGCTGTCTCGGTGATTCACAGATTGCTCCTGAAGCGTGAAGATTCAAGCCACTGTACGGTGTTCACCTGCGCCGTACAAATTGCTGGTGCAGCGTCCGCAGATGGTGGGGTGCGCGGGGTCGGCACCGACGTCTTCGCGGTAGTGCCAGCAGCGCTCGCACTTGCTGGAGACGGACGGCGTGACAGCGGTGCGGATCGTTGGGCTCACTGCTTCGCCTTTGACGAGCTCAGCGGTGGACGTGATGGTGATGAACTTCAAGTCTTCGCCGAGACTGGCGAGCAAGGCGTACTCGGTTTCGGGCAAGGTGATGCGGATATTGGCTTGCAGGGACGAGCCCAAATTGCCAGCGGCGCGCACGGTTTCTATGTCTTTGTTGACGGCCTCGCGCAGTTCGCGAATGCGCGCCCATTTGGCCAGCGCCGCGTTGTCGACCCAGCCGCTCACGTCGCTGTAGGTTTCGGTGAAGATCGTGCCGCTGTTGCTCGCTCCTTGGGCTGTCCCGACCACTTTCCACGCCTCTTCCGCCGTGAAGCTGAGGAAGGGCGCCATCCAGCGCAGCATGGCTTGGCTGATGTGCCACAGGGCGGTTTGCGCGCTGCGCCTGGCCAGTGATTTCGGCGCGGTGGTGTAGAGGCGGTCTTTCAACACATCGAGGTAGAACGCGCCCAAGTCTTCGCTGCAAAACACTTGCAGCTTGGAGACAACCGGGTGGAATTCATAGACCTCGTAGTGCGCCAGCACTTCAGACTGGAAATGCGCCGTGCGTGCCAAAGCCCAGCGGTCGATCTCCAACATTTGGGCCAGCGGCACGGCGTCTTTGGCAACGTCGAAGTCGCTGGTGTTGGCCAGCAAAAAGCGCAAGGTGTTGCGGATGCGGCGATACGCATCAATCACACGCGCGAGGATTTTGTCGTCGATGTTCAGGTCGCCGGAGTAGTCGGTGCTGGCCACCCACAGGCGGATGATTTCTGCGCCGAGTTTGTCGCTCACGGTTTGCGGGGCCACCACATTGCCCAGGCTTTTGCTCATCTTCAAGCCTTTGCCGTCGGTGGCGAAGCCGTGGGTCAGCAGGCCTTTGTAGGGCGCGCGGCCTTCGATGGCGCAGCCGATCAGCAAGGACGAGTGGAACCAGCCGCGGTGTTGGTCATGGCCTTCCAAATACAGGTCTGCCTCGGGGCCGGTGGCGTGCCCTGCACCGGCGTGCGAGCCGCGCAGCACATGGAAAAAGCTGGAGCCGGAGTCGAACCAAACGTCCAAGATGTCGGTGCTCTTGGTGTAGCTGTCGGCGTCTGCGCCCAGCCAGTCGGCGGGGTTCAATTGCGACCACGCTTCCACGCCGCCGCGCTCCACCAAGTCGGCCGCGCGGTCCATCAAGGCCATGGTGTCGGGGTGCAATTCGCCGCTGTCTTTGTGCAAGAAAAACGGCAGCGGCACGCCCCAATTGCGTTGGCGGCTGATGCACCAGTCGGGCCGGTTGGCGATCATGTCGCGCAAACGGGTGCGGCCGTTTTCTGGGTAGAAGCGAGTGTCGGCGATGGCTTGCAAGGCGATTTCGCGCAGGCTCTGTGGAGCCACATCTTTTGAGAACACGCCCGCCGATTGCGGCGTGGCCGCGTCCATGCGCACAAACCATTGCGCCGCCGCGCGGTAGATGACCGGCGTTTTGTGACGCCAGCAGTGCGGGTAGCTG
>JANPNT010000307.1:0-3080 GCA_031427655.1 Burkholderiales bacterium | reverse complement strand
GCCTGCGGCCACCGCTGGGCTTCGCCGGATGCGGCGCTGCAATATGCGGTGACGAAGGCGTGCGAATTGATCCATACCGAACGAACCCGGCTGGCCTGCTGAGGGTTCAGCCTCTCGTCATGCCGCCTCGGTCGCCAAGCTGCGATAAAGCGCCATGTAGTTGCGCGCGGGTTGTCTCCACGAAAAGTCTTGCGCCATGGCTTGGTACATGAGGGTCGCCCAGGCAACGGGTTGATGAAAGTAGCCCAACGCCCGGTTGAGCTCGGCCAGTAAAGCCGGGGCGGTAGCGTCTTCAAACACAAAGCCTGTTGCGTCTTCCTCGCTCAAACCAGCCACGTCTGCTGCAGTGGCATTGACCACGGTGTCGGCCAGGCCACCGACGCGGCGCACCAAGGGCAAAGTGCCATAGCGCAGCGCGTACAGCTGGGTCAGGCCACAAGGTTCAAACCGCGACGGCACCAGCATGATGTCGGCTCCTGCGATCAGGCGATGGGCCCATGACTCGTCGTAACCAATGCGCACAGCCACTTGCTTGGGGTGAGCTTGCGCGGCTTGCAAAAAAGCCGCTTCCAGCAACGGGTCGCCACTGCCCTGCACTACCAACTGGGCGCCGCTTTTCAACAGGTCCGGCAGAATAGCCAAGACCAAGTCCAAGCCTTTTTGCGAGCTGAGTCGGCTGACGACCGCACACACGGCGGTTTTGGCGTTGACGTGCAAGCCCAATTCGGTTTGCAACTGGCGCTTGCAGACCGCCTTCCCGCCAATGTCGGTGGCGCTGTACCGATGGGCCAAACCGGTGTCGATTTGCGGGTTCCAGACCGCGCCGTCGACGCCGTTCAAGATGCCCGAAACATGCGTGCCACGACCGCGTATGACGCCGTCCAAGCCGCAGCCAAATTCGGGTGTGGCGATCTCGGCTGCATAGGTGGGGCTGACGGTGGTCACGCGGTCGGCGAACTTCAGCCCCGCCTTCATCAAGCACAACTGGTTGTGAAACTCCAAACCACTGGACGCCAGCAAGCGCGCAGGCAAGCCCAACATGTGAAAGTCGGCCATAGCAAACAAACCTTGGTACGCCAGATTGTGGACGGTGTAGACCGTGGCGACTCGGCGCGCGGGATGTGCGGCCACATAGGCGCAGGCCATGGCGGCGTGCCAGTCGTGAGCGTGCAGCACTTGTGGCGTCCATTCAGGGTCCAGATCGCCCGCGCCCAAATGCGCGGCAACCCAACCGAGCAAGCCAAATCGCTGCAAATTGTCTGACCATTCACTGCCGTCTGCCGCTTGGTAGGGACCACCTTCGCGGGCGTACAAATACGCCGCACGGATGACGTACACCTTGACCTTGCTCTGAGGCATTTGACCCAACCACAGCGATACGTTCACCGCTCCAAACACCGAGCCCAGGTCGCACACTTTCTTTTGGTGCAACACCGCGTCCGTGATGGCAGGCAAGCCGGGAAGCAGCAAGCGCGCGTCGGCACCTTCAGCGATCAGGGCCTGCGGCAAGGCACCGACCACGTCGGCCAAGCCACCGGTTTTGATGAGCGGGAACACTTCCGCCGCCACATGCAATACCTTCATTGCCTGCACTTCAAAGCGACATCTTCCTCATGCATGGGCGGGTCGGTTCAGTTTGTCGAGCATCTCGCGCGTGACCAAGGTGATGCCGTTTTCAGACCGGTAAAAGCGCTGCTCGTCGAGCACGGCGTCTTCGCCGATGACCATACCGTCGGGGATGACGCAGTCGCGGTCAATCACGGCGCGATTGACGCGCGCACCGCGACCCACTTGCACGCCGGGCAACAGCACCGACCAGTTGACCATAGCGCGGGAATGCACCCGCACGCTAGAGAACAACACCGTACGAAACACAGCGCCCGACACGATGCAGCCACCAGACACCAGAGACTCGATTGCGGTACCGCGACGGTCGTCTTGGTTGTGCACAAATTTGGCAGGTGGCAGTTGCGCTTGGTAGGTCCAGATGGGCCACTGCGTGTCGTACAGATTCAACAACGGGTCGGTGGCCGTGAGGTCGATGTTGGCGTCCCAGTAGGCGTCGATCGTGCCCACGTCGCGCCAGTAAGGCGCTTTACCTGCGGGGTTGCCAACGCAGCTCAGGTCGAACGAATGCGCAGAAGCGCAGCCATTTTTGACAGCCCGCGGAATGATGTCTTTGCCGAAGTCGTGGGTGGAATCGGGGTCGGCCATGTCGCGCTCTAGCTCTTTGTAGAGGTAGCGCGCATTGAAGATGTAGATGCCCATGCTGGCCAGCGACATGTCGGAGTGGCCCGGCATGGGCGGCGGGTCGGCTGGCTTTTCCATGAACTCAGTGATGAGGCTGTTCTCACCCACGGCCATCACGCCAAAGGCGCTGGCCTCGGCGCGCGGCACTGCGATGCAGCCCACCGTGCAGTCGCGACCCATAGCCACATGGTCGGCCAGCATCAGCGCGTAGTTCATTTTGTAGATGTGATCGCCGGCGAGCACCACGATGTAATCAGCGCGGTAGGCAGCGATGATGTCTTGATTTTGGTACACCGCATCGGCCGTGCCACGGTACCAACTTTCGTCGTCGGTGCGTTGCTGTGCCGGCAGCAAATCAACAAACTCATTAATTTCGCTTTTCAAGAATGCCCAGCCGTGATGCATGTGGCGCAGCAGGCTGTGCGACTTGTATTGGGTGATCACGCCAATGCGCCTGATGCCCGAATTCAAACAGTTCGACAGCGCAAAATCGACGATGCGAAACTTGCCACCAAAATAAACTGCGGGCTTCGCACGCCGGTCGGTGAGGTTTTTCAGGCGACTGCCACGCCCGCCAGCCAAGACCAAGGCGACGGCACGCTTGGGAAGGTCTAAGCCCAGGGCTAACTCTTTTAGTGGCATGGCTTTTGTCTCCTGCTGAACGATTGAGTGGGGGACGCATCGAGCATGATGCGGATCGGCACGAATACAAACAAAATCAGCGCTGGCCCAGCCTCAAAGCGTAACCGAAGGCAGCGACAGCGCGGCTTAGAAAAGCCGTGGAATCGCAGTGCTGGCCGGGGGGGGGGGGGGGGGGGGGGGGGGGGGGG
>JANPNT010000306.1:0-5008 GCA_031427655.1 Burkholderiales bacterium | reverse complement strand
TGTTCCAAGCCGAAAGCCTGATGCCGTGGCGCACCGCCGCGCAAAACGTAACGGCCGGTTTGGAGTTTCGCGGCGTGACTGATGCCGCGGCGCAAGCGCAAGACTGGCTCAAGCGCGTGGGTCTGGGCGGCTTTGGCGACCGCTATCCGCACCAACTGTCAGGCGGCATGCGCAAGCGCGTCAGCTTGGCGCAAACCTTGGTGCTCGACCCCGACATCATCTTGATGGACGAACCGTTTTCTGCCCTCGACATCCAAACCCGTCAGCTCATGGAAAACGAAGTGCTGGCCCTGTGGGCGGCCAAGAAAAAAGCCGTGCTCTTCATCACCCACGACCTCGACGAAGCCATAGCGCTCAGTGACCGCGTGTTGGTGATGAGTGCGGGCCCGGGGTCGCACCCCATCGGCGAATTCGTCATCGACCTGGCGCGCCCGCGCGACGTGGCCGAAGTGAAAGTGGTGCCGCGTTTCATGGAACTGCACGCCGCCATTTGGGCCGTGCTGCGCGAAGAAGTGCTCAAGGGCTATCAACAACAACTGGCCGCTTGAGCCTGTCTTCAAATCATTCACTGAAAACGGTCGCCATGTGGAATTTCATCAAACCCCGACAAGGCAATTTGCGCGCGTGGCAGCTCGGTTTGCTGGTCGCCATTTTTGTGTTTTGGCATGTCGCCACCAAGCCGGGTCTGATCCCGCCGCTGGTGTTTGAGAACGACCAGCAAGCCGCGTTTTTCTTCGGCGAGCCGCTCAAAATATTTTGTCGCATTTGGGCTTGGTTTTTCACCAACGCCGACATTTACCAACACTTGTGGGTCACGCTGCTGGAAACCGTGTTGGCCTTCGGCATCGGCACCTTGCTGGGCCTGGGTTGCGGCCTGTGGTTGGCGCTCAGCCCCATGGCCGCGGCCATCGCCGACCCTTACATCAAAGCCTTGAACAGCATGCCGCGCGTGATCTTGGCGCCGATCTTTGCGGTCTGGTTTGGCCTGGGCATTGCCAGCAAAGTGGCGCTCGGCGTCACGCTGGTGTTCTTCATTGTTTTCTTCAACGTTTACCAAGGCGTCAAAGAAGTCAGCCCCGTGGTGCTGGCCAGCGCGCGCATGTTGGGCGCGTCGCAAAAACAACTGCTGCGCCATGTGTACTTGCCCAGCGCCACGAGTTGGGTGTTCAGCTCGCTGCACACCAGCGTGGGCCTCGCCTTCGTGGGCGCGGTGGTGGGCGAGTACTTGGGCTCCTCGCGCGGGGTGGGCTATTTGATTTTGCAAGCCGAAGGCGCGTTCGACATCAACACCGTGATGGCCGGCATTTTGGTGCTCACCGTGTTCGCGTTGATGCTGGACGCAGCCGTCGGCAAGCTGGAAAAACGGCTGATGAAGTGGCAACCGAAGTCGGGGGAGACCGAGAAGTTGTGAGCGGAGTTTTTCAACAAGCTGACGCTGACCGTACTTTCTGAAAGTGCTGCGTTAGCCACCTGGGTGTTGAAAAGTAAGAAATTCACATGCTCGCCACCGTCATCACCCAAGGCCAGGTCACTTTGCCAGAGGCCATTTGTGACGAACTGAAGATTGAGCAGGGCACGCAACTCGGTTTCCAGCTCAATGCAGACGGCCCCCTGACGGTGCGAGCGCTGAAGCGATCTGCGTTGTCGATCCTTGGCCTTCTTAAACGCTGACCGCCGACGAGCCCGCCCAGCTCATGGTTGCCACCCGCCTGCTTTCCGATCACGAGGGCGAAGCCGGCGCGTTCTTCATCAACGACAGGGTGTTGGTCGAGGTGATGTGGGTGCTCGGCCGCTCCTGCGAAATCCCGCGGTCGGACGCCGTTGAAGCAATGCACTCGCTGCTCGACAACGACGCGGTTGTGTTCCAAGACCGAGACCGTTTGACGCGCGCGGTTGCGCTTGCACTCAGCAGGCCGTGGACTCTTCTGACGCGATGATCGCGTTGAAAAAAACGCTTCCGCGCTTTGCGAGCACACCGTCACTTTCGAGCCTGCCATGCAAGGCCTGCGCAGTGTGCAAGTTATTTGATCAGGCGCGCGGCGGCACGATGAATGAGCCCGGCGCGCTGAACACGCGGTGCCGAATGGCGCGGTAAATCCGGCTTCGGTCGGCCAGCCGAATTCCCCTGGAGCGCAGCGCCACTTTAAAAGCCAACCAAAAGCTCACGCCCAAATTCAAAATGGCAATGACCGGGATGCTGGCCACGCACCACCAAAACGCGCTTTGCTGAAACACCGCCCAACCTTGCGCGCCCACCGCCGCAGCCAACTGCCCGGTGGACAAAGTCACGTGGCGCACTTCCACAGGCAAGCCGAAAAACGCCGCCACGGCGGGCACCAGGCCCAGCAAAAAACCCAAGGAAATGTTGGACGCATAACCTGAAATGTTGTGGCGCCAGTACAGCGCCCAACGCTGCGCACGGGCCGTGCCCAAGCGCGCCACGATGTTTGGGTTCCAGGCAATGGCGCTGTCCAGGCGGTTCCACACAAACCAGTTTTCCACCCAACCGGCAATCAGCGAACTGGCAAACAGCAGCACACCAGTGAAGGCTGCAAAAAACGCCGTGGGGCCGAGCAGGGTGATCGACTCCAGCACATGCTGCGCGTCTTTCAAACCCACCACTGGCGCGCCGAACAGCGCGTGACTTGCCCACTGCACCGCCAGCACGATGGGGATTACCGCGCTCAGGTTGCCGATGATTCCGGCCACTTGCGAGCGGATCAAATGCGCCACCTCGTCCACAAAGCTTTCCACTGCTGCGTCATCTGCCAAGTTGCTCAGCTTGTCGGCCATGGCCGGGGCCGTCATGGCGGGTTGCTTGGTGGCCACCGTCCAGTGCAGCACGTGCACCAACACAAAGCTGCCGGCGTAGTTCACACCCGCTAAAAAGCCTGCCCAAAAGGCCGACATGCTGAGCGCGCCCAGAGCAAATTTCATCAGCGTGGTGCCCGCAATCACCGCGCCGCCGCCAGCGGCTTTGCGCAGCATTTGTGCGTACTCTGCGCCGTCTCGGGTGATGTAGTGCTCGCCGGTTTCGGCGCTGCGCTCGGCGACCTTGCGCGCCAGCAGCGAATAATGGCGTGCGAACAGCGCGCGCACGCTGCGCCGCTCATTGGCCGTGCGCACCAAGTCGGCCAACAGCAAGGTCATGTCGCGCGACGGATCGGTGCTGAGCAGGCAGGTCAACAGTTGCTCAATGCGGTGCGTGCGCTCACGCAATTGGTCCACTTCAAAGACCACGTTGATCGACACGCCGTGTTCTTCCAGGTGCTCGTGCACCGAGTCTGCGCATTGCCGACAGGTGCCCAGCAAGGCGCGCAGGTATTGAGCGTTGCGCATCAGCTCCGCGTGGTCAGACGGGTTGCGCACCTGCTCGCATACCGCTTCGGCCACGCGCGCGAGTTGGCTGAAAGGCGCGTCCACCAACAGCTCGGTGCTCATGCGTTGACGCAGCGAGTTAGAAAAGCCGGAGGCGCGCACCGAGCTGCTTAAAAACATGATCGCGTCGAGCAGCGGTGTTTGCCACTGCGTGGTCTCGGTGGCGTTCAGTGCGATCAAGCGGTGCAGCGTGGTCTCGTCCAAGGCTTCCAACCACAGCGCGTCGCCAGGGTGTGGAAACAGCAGGCCAAACAGCTCTCCCAAGTCGGTGGTGACAGGGGTTTGCGGCAGCAGCTTCAAGCGCAAGCGCTGCAGCAGCTCACCAGCGAAATGGGTGCGCGGCGCAAAGCCGAAATCGGCAAACAGCGCGGCCACGTCCACGCCTTGCCAAAAGTGTTGCAACAACGAGGCCACGTCGGCGCGGTGCTCGGGGTTGCGTTCCAACACATTCAGCAAATGCTTCAGGCGCAGCACCGGCGTGGGCGTCTGTGGTTCGCCCGGAACGGGCGCATGGCGCAGCCACTCCATCGCGCGGATCAGCCACAGGTGGCGCTCGGCCAGAGGGTTTTGGGCGTCTGCCTCGGAATTGGCAATTGCAGCGGCCGCGTTGAGCAGCGCCGTCAAGTCCCAAGGCGCTGTGCGGTCAGCCATCGGGGGTCAATGCAGCGGGGTCAGTGCAACGTTGTTGATGCAAGGTTGCTAATGCAACGATGAAGCGACGGTCAAACCAAACTCCGCCACCTTCGCCTCGAAAGGCTGGGCCTCGTCGGTCATGCAGAAAAACGTGCCCCGCATCGTGCCTTGGGTCGACGCAATGCGCGTCCAGCTGGTGTACTCAAACTGCTCGCCGGGCTTGAGCACCGGCTGATGGCCCACCACCGCCAGGCCGCGCACTTCATCCACGTGGCCATGGGCGTCGGTCACCGTCCAGTGGCGGGCAATGAGCTGCGCCGTGACCTGGCCGGTGTTGCGCACCGTCACGGTGTAAGCAAACGCGTGTTGCTGCGCTGCGGGGTCTGACTGTTCGGCCAAATGGCGCACCGCCACAGAGCAAGTGAATTCAGGGTTTGTCATCGACTCATTTTAGGCAGGCTCCTAAAATCATTTGATGACACAGCCTACCTACCGCATTGCTCCCAGCATCTTGTCCGCCGACTTCGCCCGCTTGGGCGACGAAGTGAAAAACGTCATCGCTGCCGGTGCCGACTGGATTCACTTCGACGTGATGGACAACCACTACGTCCCCAACCTCACCTTCGGCCCCATGGTGTGCCAAGCGCTGCGCAAGCATGCCGTCACCGCCAGCGGCGTCAAGGTGCCGATTGACGTGCACTTGATGGTGCAACCGGTGGATGCGCTGGCGCAGGCGTTTTGCAAAGCCGGTGCCGATTTGGTGAGCTTTCACCCCGATGCGTCGGGCCACGTCGACCGCACTTTGCAGCTCATCCAAGCCGAAGGCTGCCAGGCGGGTTTGGTGTTCAACCCGGCCGTGTCGCTGGACGTGCTGGAGTGGGTCATCGACAAAGTGGATTTGATTTTGATCATGAGCGTCAACCCTGGCTTCGGCGGTCAAAGCTTCATCCCCAGCGCGCTGAAGAAAGTTGAGCAAGCACGCCGCCTCATCGAAGCC
>JANPNT010000305.1:0-1614 GCA_031427655.1 Burkholderiales bacterium | reverse complement strand
GGGTTTGGTGATGTAGGTCATGCTGCCACCTTGATCGGTTGACTGACCGGAGCCACTTCCGGTTGCACGATGTCGCGAATAGCGCGGGTGATGAAGCGCGCCGTGATCGGTGTGCCATCGTAATGCAGCACCCTGATGAGTTGCGCCGGATTCACCTCAAGCTCATTGATCAGCATCGAGCGCATCTGTGCATCGCGATTCTGCTCGACCACGAATACTTTTTCATGGGCAGCAATGAATTGATTGACCGATTCCGGAAATGGAAATGCGCACAGCCGCAATGCGTCAATAGCTACGCCCTCGGCCTCAAGTACGTCAAGCGCTTCGTGCATCGCGGGCGCGGTGGAGCCAAAATAAATCACGCCGTACGATGACTTCTTCGGCGCATTGCGCAGCACGGGTTGCGGCACCAGATCCGCGGCCGTCTTGAACTTGCGCAGCAGACGTTCCATGTTGTAGGTATAGTCCGGCCCGCGCTCCGAGTAGCGCGCGTACGGGTCGCGCGTGGTGCCGCGTGTGAAGAAACTGCCCTTGGTGGGATGCGTGCCCGGCAGCGTGCGCCACGGGATGCCGTCGCCATCGACGTCCTTGTAACGACCGAAATCCTTGCCTGCTTCAAGCTCCTCGGCGGTCATCACTTTGCCGCGATCATAGTCACGCGCATCGTCCCAGGTGAACGGTTTGCACAAGCGCTGATTCATACCGATGTCGAGATCGGTCATCACAAAAATCGGCGCTTGCAAGCGGTCGGCCAAATCGAGCGCCGCTGCGGCATGCTCAAAACATTCATGCGGATCCTGCGGGAACAGCAGCACGTGTTTGGTGTCGCCGTGCGACGCATACGCGCACGAGATCAGGTCGGATTGCTGTGTGCGCGTGGGCATGCCGGTGGATGGCCCGCCGCGTTGCACGTTAACAATGGTGACGGGGATTTCCGCGAAGTACGAGAGCCCGATGAACTCCGTCATCAGCGAGATGCCGGGGCCGGACGTCGCCGTGAACGCGCGTGCGCCGTTCCAGCCTGCACCGACGACCATGCCGATGGAGGCGAGCTCGTCTTCCGCCTGGACGATGGCGAAGTTGTGCTGCCCGGTGACCGGGTCAACGCGGAATTTTTCGCAATATTTCTGGAACGCCTCCGGCACCGACGTCGATGGCGTGATCGGGTACCACGCGGCAACGGTTGCACCGCCATAGACCATGCCGAGCCCGATGGCACTGTTGCCATCAACAAATATCTTGTCACCCACCTGATCGCTTCGTTTGACGCGAATGCCAAGGGGTGCTTTAAGATTTTGCCTTACGTAATCGCGGCCCATATGGAGCGCGCGAACGTTTGATTCCAGCAGCCGTTCCTTGCCTTTGTACTGCTCGGCAAAAAGCTTCTCGAACACGTCCGCATCAACGTCGAGCAACACTGACAGCGCTCCCACATAGATGATGTTCTTGAACAACTGGCGCTGCCTCGGATCGGTGTACACCGCGTTGGTGATCTCCGTGAGCGGCACCGCAATGACGTTCACATCCGCGCGAAATTTTGACGGCGGCAGTTGGCGCGTGCTGTCATAGAACAGATAACCACCGGGTTCGATTTCGGCGAGGTCAGAGTCCCAT
>JANPNT010000304.1:0-4687 GCA_031427655.1 Burkholderiales bacterium | reverse complement strand
CACATCGACGATGTTTTGCAGAGCTTTTCGGGCTTGGCTGCCGAGGGTGTTGCCAGCGAACACGCCGTGCTCGTCCCAGCCAATCATGCCGGCCACAAACACCATGCGGCCGGTGGCGGCCACGCCATTGGAGTAGCCGCGTGGACGCGGCCAGCCGGGGGGGAGGAGAACTTGCATCGTTTGGTCTCGGCTTGCTTCGGGGTTGACGTGTTTTAAATATTGACCCGTTCGGCCCGAGGTTCGATACCTCAGGACGATCGGGGGCCTCAGACCGAACGGAGATGGTTTTGAGTCTCAGGTAACTTGAAAATCAACCATCGCGCTGCGCATGTCATCCGGTATCGCAATCGGCCGGTGGGTTTGCAAATCGGTGGTGACCAGCACTTGTTGAATCACGAACCGCGCCTCCAGGCCACGGCGGCACCCCACGTTCAAGCGCAAGGAACTGCGGCCGATGTGGTCGATGCTCAGGCCCATCATCACTACGTCGCCCATGCGGCTGACTGCGGTGAACTCGCAGGCCAGGCTGACCGTGGGCATGCCGATGCGGCGGGTGGAAACCATGTGGGCATAAGGCACGCCCAAACCGTCACTGACCCACTCTTCAACCAAGTTGTTCACCATCACCAGGTACTGCGGAAAAAACACGATGCCTGCCGGGTCGCAGTGTGAAAAGCGGATGGTCAGCGGGCGCTCGAAGCGATGCACCTGCGCAGTGGGGGAAGCAGTGTTCAAAGATTCACTTTCAGCTTGAAGCGTTGCAACTTGCCGGTTTCTGTTTTCGGCAACTCGGTGCGAAATTCAATCGCACGTGGGTACTTGTAGGGCGCGACGCTTTGCTTCACAAAGTCTTGCAGGGCTTTGATTTTTTCTGGGCTTTGCGCCACGTTGGGTCGCAGCACCACGAAGGCTTTGACGATTTGGCCGCGCTCTTCGTCGGGCACGCCGATCACGGCGCACTCCAGCACCTCGGGGTGCAACAACAGCGTGGCTTCTACCTCGGGCGCGGCAATGTTGTAGCCGCTGGACACGATCATGTCGTCGGTGCGGGATTGGAAAAAAAAGTAGCCGTCGGCGTCCATCAAGTAGGCATCGCCGGTGAGGTTCCAGCCGTCTTGCACATAGCTGCGTTGACGCTCGTCGGCCAAGTAGCGACAGCCTGTGGGGCCGCGCACCGCCAGCTTGCCCACCGTGCCTGTGGGCTCGGTGCGGCCTGCGTCATCGACCACCTTGGCTTCGTAGCCGGGCACCGCTTTGCCGGTGGCGCCAGGCCGCGCATCGTGCTCATCGGCCGAGATAAAGATGTGCAGCAATTCGGTGGCGCCAATGCCGTCGATCAACTCGATGCCGGTAGCGTGCTTCCACAACGCGCGGGTGGCCGCAGGCAAGGCTTCGCCTGCCGATACGCACTTCTGCAATGACGAGCCACGCAGCGCTTCACCGTGCGCTGCCAACACGCGATAAGACGTGGGCGCGGTGAACAAAATCGTGGCACCAAAACTCTGAATCGCAGCGACCAAGTGCTCGGGCGAAGCCTTCTCAATCAACACCGTCGATGCCCCCACGCTCAAAGGGAACAGCAGCAAACCGCCCAAGCCGAATGTGAAGGCCAACGGCGGACTGCCTACAAACACATCGTCGGCGCTGGGCTTGAGTACATGCGGCGGCCAGCAAGCGCAAGCGGCCATCACATCGCGGTGAAAGTGCATGGTTCCCTTGGGCACGCCGGTGGTGCCCGAGGTGAAGGCGATCAAGCAGGTGTCGGTGGCAGCGGTGCTGATGTTGTTGAAGGTGGTGGGCTGCGGGGCCATCGCTTCGTCAAGCGTGCCGCCGTTGAAGAACATCAGGTGTTGGAGCGTGGGGCACAGCGCCTGCGTGGTGGTCAGTTCATCCGCCAACCTGGCGTCGCACAGCGCGTGTGTGACCTCGGCTTTGGTGATGACGGGCACCAGATCTCTGGCGCGCAGCATGGGCATCGTGGCCACAGCAATGCCGCCAGCCTTCATCACTGCAAACCAGCACGCGGCCATCATGGGGTTGTTGGGCGCGCGCAGCAGCACGCGGTTGCCGGGCACCAAACCCATCTCAAACACCAGCACGTTGGCAATCCGGTTGGCGTGGGCTTGCAGGTCGGCGTAGGTCCAACGCAGATCTGGAGCTTGGATGCACAAGCGGTCGCCACGGCCTTCTGCAATGTGGCGGTCGAGCAGCTCGGTGGCGCAGTTCAGTTGCTCGGGGAATTGCAACGCCGGCAGCGTGAACAGAAAGTCGGGCTGCTGCCCCGCTGGCGGCAAATGGCGCTGCGCGAAGGTGTCGGTGTGGGCGCTGACCATGATGTTGACAGCTTCAGCGGCCCGCTTCTTTCAACAAGTCTCGCCCGATGATGAGTTGCTGCACTTCGGTGGCACCTTCGTAAATTCGCAGCGCGCGAATCTCGCGGTACAGACGCTCGACCGGCTGGCCGCTGACCACGCCCATGCCGCCCCAAATTTGCACCGCCGCGTCGATCACCTGTTGCGCGCCCTCGGTGGCGGCCATCTTGGCCATGGCGGCTTCACGCGTGACGTTATGGCCTTGGTCGCGCATCCATGCCGCGCGGTAAACCAACAGCGCGGCGCTGTCGATGGTGGTGGCCATGGTGGCCAACTTGGCTTGTGTCAGTTGGAAGTCGGCCAACACGCCCTTGAACATCTTGCGGGTGGTGGCGCGGTGCATGGCCTCTTGCATGGCGCGGCGCGCAAAGCCCAAAGCAGCAGCAGCCACCGAGGTGCGAAACACATCGAGCGTGCGCATGGCCACCTTGAAACCTTCACCCGCGCCGCCCACCTGCTGCGTCACAGGAATGCGGCAGTTGCTGAAACGCAGGCGCGCCAAGGGGTGAGGCGCAATCACTTCAATGCGCTCGGCAATTTCCAAACCCGGCGTGTCGGCGTCCACGATGAACGCTGAAATGCCGCGCGAGCCGGGCGCTTCGCCGCTGCGCGCAAACACCACGTAAAAGTCGGCAATGCCGCCGTTGGAGATCCAGGTTTTTTCGCCGTTGAGAACGACAAAGTCGCCGTCCACTTTGGCTTCGCAGGCCAAGGCCGCGACGTCGGAACCGGCGTCGGGTTCCGACAAAGCAAACGCGGCAATCGCCGAGCCCTGGGCCACGCGCGGGAGGTAGTTTTGCTTTTGTGCGGCGCTGCCGTCCAAGCTGATGGCACCCGAGCCCAGGCCTTGCATGGCGAACGCGAAGTCGGCCAAGCCTTCATGGCGCGCCAAGGTTTCGCGGATCAGGCACAAGCTGCGGGTGTCCAACAAAGTCGCCGCGCCGCCGTGCTGCGTGCCGCCCACCGCGTGGCGCAGCCAGCCGCCGTCGCCCAAGGCGCGCACGCAGGCGCGGCACGCGGCGTCGATGTCGGTGTGATCGACCTGCGCCATGTGCGTGGCCGACCATGCGTCCAAGGCCGCAACCAGCTCGCGGTGATGCGGCTCGAAAAACGGCCAATCGAGGTGTTGGAGGTGATTCACTGTCTGGCCCCTTCAACTCTGAGACACAAGCAACTGTCCGTTCGCACTGAGCTTGTTGGAGTGGCGCGCGAGTGATCGCAAGGCTTCGACGGGCTCAGCCCGAACGGAAAGGGTGGAGTGGCGATGGTCGCAATCACTAGTTCCCTTCAAACACAGGCTTGGCCCTGGCACTGAAGGCCTCGTACGCGCGCTTGAAATCTTCGGTAAGCATGCAGATGGTTTGCGCTTGCGCTTCCGATTCGATCGCTTCGTCCACGCCCATGGCCCACTCTTGTTGGAGCATCGTTTTGGTGATGCCGTTGGCGAAGGTGGGGCCGTGGGCGATGTCGCGTGCCATTGACATCGCTTGCGCCAACACGTCTTCGGGCGTGCACAAGCGGTTCAAGAAACCCCAGCGCTCTGCCTCCTCGCCGCCCAGCGTGCGGCCGGTGTAAAGCAACTCGCTGGCGCGGCCTTGGCCTATCAAACGCGGCAGCATGGCGCAGGCACCCATGTCGCAACCGGCCAAGCCGACGCGGTTGAAGAGGAAGGCGGTTTTGCTGCGCGCCGTGCCGAATCGAAGGTCGGCCGCCATCGCCAGGATGGCCCCGGCCCCGGCACACACACCGTCAACGCTGGCGATGATGGGCTGGGGGCAATGCCGCATGGCCTTCACCACCGCGCCCGTCATGCGCGCAAACATCAAAATTTAAGGCGGACTCAAACCCACCAGCGGGCCGATGATCTCGACAACATCACCGCCCGAACAAAAGTTGCCGCCTGCGCCGTGGATCACCACCGCATGCACGTCGGTGGCGTAACGCAGCGCTTCAAACAGGTCGCGGAGTTCAGCGTAAGACGCGAATGTGAGCGGGTTTTTTCGATCGGGGCGGTTGAGGGTGATGACGCCGACGCGCTCAATCACGGCCCAGCCGAAGTGTTCGGCTTGATGATCAGCCAACAGCGTGCGATTGCCTGCGGCCAAAGTGGGGTCGAGTGGTTTTGACAACGCGTTGCTCATGCGGTGGCACTCGCTGTTTGAAGGTCAGTGATTTGCACACGCAAGCGGCCCAACAAGCTTTGCAGTTGGCTCTTGTCTGCCGTGCCCATGCCCGCAAAAAATCCCACCACCCAGCCCTCGTGAACGGCGGCAATTTTGTCGAACAACTTGCTGCCTTTACGCGTCAGGCTGACG
>JANPNT010000303.1:0-9215 GCA_031427655.1 Burkholderiales bacterium | reverse complement strand
GTGCGGTTTGAGCCTGAGCCGAAGCGCTCAAACCAAATGAGGCGCCCGCGATAGAGAAGATCGCAGCGACAAGGCTGCGGGCGAGGTTTTTATTCATGGTGGTCCTCTACATGGCTCCGGTTGAAAAAACAAAGCGGCAGGGAGCACTGCCGCTTCGAGGATTGAATTGACGCCTTGGACGTTCTGGGCTTATTCGCCTTCGCGCTGGTAGGGCGAATTGAGTTCCACCGGCTTCTTGGCGCGGCTGCGCATGCGGATGTTCAGCATTTCCACGCCCAGCGAAAACGCCATCGCAAAGTAGACGAAGCCTTTGGGCACGTGATAGTCCAGCCCTTCGGCGATCAGCACCACGCCCACCACCACCAAGAAGGCCAGCGCCAGCATCTTGATGGTTGGGTGATCCGAGACAAATCGGCCGATCGCGCTGGCAAACAGCATCATCATGCCAACCGACAAAATGACGGCAGCCACCATGATTTCAATGCGGTCGACCATGCCCACCGCTGTGATGATGGAGTCGAGCGAGAACACCATGTCGATCACCATGATCTGCAAAATCACGGCAGTGAAAGTGGCCTTGACCGCGCTGGAAGCGTGGCCCTCCACACCTTCCATCGACTGGTGAATTTCACCGGTGCTTTTGTAGATGAGAAACAAACCGCCCAGAATCAGAATCAGGTCACGACCAGAAATTTCCTGGCCCAACACGGTGAACAGCGGCGCCACCAGGCCGACGATCCAAGCCAGCACCATCAGCAAACCAATGCGCATGAACATGGCCATGAACAAACCGATGCGCCGCGCGCGCTCTTGCTGCGCTTTTGGCAATTTGTCGACCAAGATGGAGATGAAAACAATGTTGTCGATGCCCAGCACCAGCTCCAAGGCGGTGAGTGTGGCCAGCGCGATCCAGGTTTGCGGATCAGAGAGAAGTTCCATCATGAGCAAAGTCCAAGTCAAATGAGAGTCAGTTGCGAGTCAGCAGTTTAAACAGCGGCGAACACATCGTTCAGTACCGCCGTCAAACGCTGCTTCGCGCTTTCAGAAATGAAACTGGCCCCGATGCTGTTGCTCGCCAACAAGTGGGCGTGCGCGGCACTCAGTTGCGGCAGGGCGGCAAAGGTGTCAGTGAAATTTTGGTTGATGTAGCCGCCGAAGTAGGCCGGGTCGTCGGAGTTGAGGGTGACGCACAGGCCCGCCTCCAACATCGCGGGCAGCGGGTGCGCCGCCAAACTGGGCGTGACACAGAGCTTCAAGTTGGACAGCGGGCACACGGTGAGTGGCACGCGGTCTTGAACCAGCCGCGCCACCAAGGCAGCGTCCTCCAAGCACCGCACACCATGGTCAATTCGCTCGGACTTTAAGTCGTCGAGCGCGCTCCAGATGTAAGACGGCGGGCCTTCTTCACCGGCATGCGCCACCACATGCAAACCCAACTCACGACAGCGCGCAAACACTCGGCTGAACTTCTCAGGCGGATGCCCATGCTCAGAGCTGTCCAGGCCCACGCCGATGAAGTGCTGCAGGTAAGGCAAGGCTTGAGCCAAGGTGTCGAACGCCGCTTCTTCGCTGAGGTGACGCAAAAAGCACATGATGAGCAGGCCGCTCACGCCGAGCTCGCGCTGCGCCGTATCGCAAGCCCGACTCAAACCGTGGATCACTGCCTCAAATGGCACGCCTCGGTCGGTGTGGGTTTGCGGGTCGAAGAACAGTTCGGCGTGCACCACGTTGTCGGCAACAGCACGCCGAAAGTAGGCCATGGCCATGTCGAAAAAGTCTTGCTCTTTCAACAGCACACTGGCACCGGCGTAGTAGATGTCGAGGAAGCTTTGCAAGCTGGTGAAGGAATACGCGGCGCGCAAATCTTCGACGCTGGCGTAAGGCAACGCCAAGCCGTTGCGCTGCGCCAGGGCAAAAATCAACTCGGGTTCCAGCGAACCTTCGATGTGGATGTGCAGCTCGCATTTGGGCATGCGGCGAAGCAGCGCAGGCAAGTGATCTTTGGAGATATGGTCAAACTGGTTCATATGAACTTTGCATATGAAAAGGGCCGCAAAACGCGGCCCCTCTTCATGGGTCAATCAACCTTTACTTCTTGTCGTCGCCAGGCACTTTGCCTTCAACGCCTTTGACATAAAACTTCACACCGCCCAAGAACTTGTCGTCGGCGACTTCGTCTTTCTTCAAGATTTCTTTACCGTCTTGACCCAGCATAGGGCCCTTCCAGATCGAGAAGGTGCCAGCCTTCAAACCGGCCTTGATCGTCTCGATCTTGGCCTTGATGTCGGCAGGAACTGCGTCGGCGATAGACACCAGGTCGATGGCGCCGTCCTTGTGGCCCAACCACGAGCCCGTGCCGCCCGTCCACTTGCCGTCCAATGCGTCTCGCGTGGCCGAGATGTAGTACGGAGCCCAATTGATGATGGCCGAACCCAAGTGCGCCTTGGGCGCGTAAGCGGTCATGTCCGAATCCCAACCGAAGGCGTACTTGCCGGCCTTTTCAGCGGTTTGCAGCACAGCCGACGAGTCGGTGTTTTGAAACAGCACGTCGGCACCAGCGTTCAGCAACGACTGCGCTGCTTCGGTCTCTTTCGGCGGGTTGAACCACTCGTTGATCCAGACCACCTTGGTCTTGATCTTCGGGTTGACCGACTGCGCGCCCAGGGTGAAGCTGTTGATGTTGCGGATCACTTCCGGAATGGGAATCGAGCCCACCACACCGAGCGTGTTGCTCTTGGTCATGGCACCGGCGATGACACCGGCCATGTACGCACCTTCGTAGGTGCGCGAGTCGTAGGTGCGCATGTTGGGCGCTTGCTTGTAGCCGGTGGCGTGTTCGAATTTCACGTCTTTCAAGTCGGCCGCCACTTTCAACATCGGTTCCATGTAGCCGAAGGTGGTGCCAAAAATCAAGGTGTTGCCTTGGCTGGCCATGTCGCGGAACACGCGCTCGGCGTCGGCCGCTTCAGGCACTTTCTCCACGAAGCTGGTGACCACGCGGTCGCCGAATTCTTTTTCAACCGCCTTGCGGGCGTTGTCATGCGCGAAAGTCCAACCGCCGTCGCCTACCGGGCCTACGTAGGCGAACGCAATTTTCAAAGGGGCGGGCTTGGCGGGCGCTGAGGCGACAACTGCAGCCGATGCTGCGGCGGGTGCCGCAGCGGTTTCGGGCTTCTTGCCGCAACCAGCCAACAGCGCCGCAGCGGCTGCGAGCGAAGTCAGCGCGACGCTTTTCAGCAAGTTTCTTTTGGTGTTCTGGTGCATGGCTTTCTTCTCCATTTTTAAAAGCTAACGACAAAAAGTAAGGAAGTGAATTCGCGAATTATGGGGTGGTCAAGCGCCGGGGAAAAAGGGTTTGCCAATGGACGCTGGCATGTTCGCGCGGATGAAATTGGCGTTGCGCGAAATAAGCACCAACACCACGATGGTGGCCAAATAAGGCAGCATGGTCAGCAATTGACTGGGGATGTCGACCCCTTCACCCTGCAAATGAAATTGCAACATGGTCACGCCGCCGAACAGGTAAGCGCCCAGCAAGACACGTGCCGGACGCCATGTGGCGAAGGTGGTGAGCGCCAAGGCGATCCAGCCCTTGCCCGCAATCATGCCCTCGACCCACAGCGGCGTGTACACCACCGAGATGTAGGCACCTGAAATGCCGCACAGCGCGCCACCCACCATCACAGCCGCCAAGCGGATGCGCCGCACCGGGTAGCCCAGCGCATGCGCCGACTCGGGCGATTCGCCCACCGCGCGCAGCACCAGACCGGCGCGCGAACGGTACAAAAACCAAGTCAGGGCAGCCGTCAGCAGCATAGCGATGTAGACCATGGGGTGCTGCTTGAACAAGGCAGTGCCAATGAACGGAACGTCGGACAACCAAGGCACCGCGAAGCGCGGACGCTCCAACAATTTTTGCTGGGTCAAGCCGATGCCCACAAAAGCCGAGAAGCCTGCGCCAAACAAACTCAAGGCCAAACCGGTGGCGTATTGATTGGTGTTCAGCCAGATCACCAGCAGCCCAAAAACGCCGGCCAGCAGCGCGCCAGCCGCAGCACCCGCTGCAAAACCAAGCCAGTCGTTGCCGCTGTGAACCGCCACCGCAAAGCCCGTCACAGCCGCCACCAACATCATGCCTTCGGCCCCGAGGTTGACGATGCCCGAGCGCTCGTTGATGAGCAACCCCAGCGACGCAAACGCGAGCACCGTGCCCGCGTTCAGGGTGGCAGCCAACAGCAATGCAAAGGGTTCCATCAGACCTGGCCTTCAACAGTTGGGCCATGTTGAACCCGAGCGACCTTGAGCTTGGAGGATTGCCAGCGCACGCGGTACTGAACCAGCGTGTCGCAAGCCAGCAGCGAGAACAGCAGTAAGCCCTGGAACACGCCGGTGAGTGATTTGGGCAGACCCAAACGCGACTGCGCCAGTTCACCGCCGATGTAGAACATGCTCATCAGGACGGCCGAAAACACAATGCCCACGGGATGCAGCCGCCCCACAAATGCAACGATGATGGCCGCGAAGCCGTAGCCCGCAGGCACATGCGGTGTGAGCTGGCCCAGCGGCCCGGCCACTTCCAGCGCACCCGCCAAACCGGCCATGCCGCCCGACATCAGCAGCGCTGTCCACAGCGCTTTGCGCGACGAGAACCCGGCGTACTTGGCCGCCGCCGGTGCCAGCCCACCCACCTGCAATTGAAAACCGGCGTAGCTGCGAAACAGGAACAACCAAAACACCAGCACCGCCGCCAGCGCAATGAACACGCCAATGTTCACGCGCGAGCCGCTCATGAGTTTGGGGATTTTGGTGGCTTCCAAAAAGCTGATCGACTGCGGAAAGTTAAACCCCGCCGGGTCTTTCCAAGGCCCGTAAACCAAATAGCTCAGCACCATTTCGGCCACGTAAACCAGCATCAGGCTGACCAAAATTTCACTGGCGTTGAAACGGTCGCGCAGCAGCGCCACCAGGGCCGCCCACAACATGCCGCCCAGCACGCCTGCGGCCAGAACAGCCACCACGATCCAGCGGCCGGTTTCCTTGCCCGCCAACATGGCCACGCCACCCGCCGCAATGGCACCCAGGATGAATTGACCTTCGGCACCGATGTTCCACACATTGGAGCGAAAGCACACCGCCAAGCCCAGGGCAATCAACAACAGGGGCGTGGCTTTCATCGCCAACTCAGACAAGCTGTAGGCGCTTTTCAAAGGTTCAACAAAGAACATTTGCAGGCCGCGCACCGGGTCTTTGCCAAGCAACACAAAGAGCATGGTGCCAATGACGACGGTGATCGCCAGTGCCAAAAGTGGCGACAGCAGCGACATCGTTTTCGACGCCTCGGGGCGCGGTTCAAGCTTGAACATCTGACTTTTCCTGATTCGCTGAAGCGCCGGGCGCGGCGCTCGTCCACAACCCGCTCATCCATGCGCCGATGGTTTCCACCGTCGCCACTTTGGTCAATACGCTGGGCGACACCCGACCCTGCGCCATGACCAGCAAGCGGTCTGATATTTCAAACAATTCGTCCAGCTCCTCGCTCACCACCAGGACCGCGCAGCCCTGGTCGCGCAGCTTCAGCAACTCGCCGCGAATTTGCGCTGCGGCACCCACGTCCACGCCCCAAGTGGGCTGAGAAATGATGAGCAATTTAGGCTGCGCATCGATCTCACGGCCAACCAAAAACTTTTGCAAATTGCCGCCCGACAAACTTTTGGCCGGTGCGTCGACCCCGCCTGTCTTGACCTTGAAGCGGGCAATCAAATCGCGCGCCAAGGCAGTGACTTTGTTTTGGTTGATCCAACCGCCCGCACCGACCGCTTCAGTGCGTGTGAGCAGGGTGTTTTGCGCCAGCGACAAGCTGGGCACCGCACCGCGACCCAACCGTTCCTCAGGCACAAAGTGCAAGCCCGCCGCGCGCCGAACCTGAGGCGCTTGCTTGCCTGCGGCTTGGCCAAACAGCTTGATGGCGTCGGGCTGAGCGCGCGTGTCTTCGCCCGATAACGCGGCCATCAACTCTTGCTGGCCGTTGCCCGACACACCCGCAATGCCGACGATTTCACCCGAGCGCACGTCGAAATGAATATCGCTCAGGCTCATGCCAAACGCATCGAGCTGCGGCAGGCTCAAGTGCTTCACCTCCAACACCACCTTGCCCACCGTGGCGGGTTGGTGCTTCAGCGAAGGCGGCTCGGCACCGATCATCAGCCGCGACAAGCTGGCGTTCGACTCATGGCGCGGATCAACCTGTCCCGTCACCTTGCCGCCGCGCAACACGGTGCAGGTATGGCACAGCGCGCGGATCTCATCGAGCTTGTGGCTGATGTACAGAATGCTGCAACCTTCCGCCGCCAGTTGGCGCAGCGTGATGAAAAGTTTGTCCACCGCCTGCGGTGTGAGCACTGAGGTGGGTTCGTCCAGGATCAACAGCTTGGGGTTGGTCATCAGAGCACGAACGATTTCAACGCGCTGGCGTTCACCCACCGACAGGGTGTGCACCGGGCGCTGCGGGTCGACGTCCAACCCGTAGGTTTGCGCCACTTGGGTGATGCGCTGCGTCACTTCAGCCAGCGACAAAGACTTGTCCAAACCCAGCCACACGTTTTCAGCCACCGTCAGCGTGTCGAACAAACTGAAGTGCTGAAACACCATGCTGATGCCCAGCGCGCGGGCGTCGAGGGGGTTGCGGATGTTCACCGTCTGGCCATTCCAACGCACCTCGCCCGCGTCGGGCTTGACGGTGCCGTAAATGATTTTCATCAGCGTGGATTTGCCCGCACCGTTTTCCCCCAGCACCGCATGAATTTCGCCAGGCTGCACGCGTAGGCTCACGCTGTCGTTGGCTTTGACGGCGGGGTATTGCTTGCTGATGTTGATGAGTTCGAGGCGCAGCACTGATCGCTTTCTTTAGCCCCCACCCCCTGTCAGTGGGTGGGTTGGGGTGGGGCTTAAATCATCAAACACACACAGGATTGAAGGCACGCTCCCACCCCTATCCCAGCCTTCCCCCAAGGGCTACGAAATGAGCCCTTTCAGACCTCAGGAGGAAGGGGCAACACCAGCTACGAAACACGCCTTCAGATTCCGCTCGTCCGACAGTGTCATCCAAGCAAATACTTGCTCATGCAAATTAGAGGCCACGGCGCAGCCGTTTGTCATTTCAGCTACCTCATGCCGCCGAAGTGCGACTGGCCCGACCGCCTTTTCCCACACACACACATCCGCCGCGCAACCCACGTTGAACGATCCAATCTCATGCGCCAAACCCAATGCCTGGGCTGCCCCCAGCGTCGCCGCATGCAGCGCCTTCCACGCCGTCAAACGCTGCCCGCCCATGGCTTGCAGCTTGTAGGCATCGGCCAAAGTGCGCTGCATCGACAAACTGGTGCCGCCGCCCACATCGCTGCCCACGCTCACCGCCACACCGCTGGCTTCGGCGGCGCGCCAATCAAAAATGCCGCTGCCCAAAAACAAGTTGGACGACGGGCTGTGGGCGATGTGAGCGCCGCTGGCTTTGAGCACCGCGCGGTCCGCGTCGTCCAGCCAAATGCCGTGCGCCAAGACGCTGCGCGGGTTGAGCAAACCAGCTTTCGCATACACGTCAAGATAGCTTCGAGCCGCAGGGAACAACTCGCGCACCCATTGCACCTCGGCGCGGTTTTCGGCCACGTGGGTTTGCATGTAGATGTCGGGATGGGCAGAACACAATGCACCGGCCATCGCCAATTGGGCGGGCGAACTGGTGGGTGCAAAGCGCACCGTCACGGCGTAAGCCAAGCGGTGTTTGCCGTGCCATTTGGCGATGAGGTCGGCGCAGTCGCGCTCGGCTTGATCCACATCGTCGCGAAGGCCGTCGGGTGCGTTTCTGTCCATCAGCAGCTTGCCCGCGATCAAGCGCATGCCGCGCTCGGCCGCTGCGGCAAACAAAGCATCGGCGCTGACTTTGTGCACGGTCGGGAAGACGACAGCGCTGGTGGTGCCGTGTGCCAGCAAGGCGTCTAAAAAGCGCACCGCACCCAGGCGCGATTGTTCGGGGTCGGCGTAACGCCGCTCGGCCGGGAAGGTGTAAGTGTTCAGCCAGTCCAGCAGCTCGGTGCCGTAGCTGGCAATCACGTCAAGCTGGGGGCTGTGGACGTGGGTGTCGATGAAGCCGGGCATGACCCAGCGGCCGCGGTGGTCGTGTTGCACCCAGGTGCTGTCGATTGGCACTGCTTTTGCAAGAGCGGCTGCTTGGGTACCGGCAATGACGCCGTTTTCGATCAACAACCAGTGGTCGGGGCGATATCTAACCGCGCTTGAATCGGTGGCGCCCCACTCGGGTGCACCGGTGAAGTCAAGCAAGTCGCCGCGTATGGCAACACGATTGGCGACGCGAGCAGGTGGGGTGTAAGACATCAGATTCAAACGAAGGGAAATGAGCAGGTGGCGCGGGCACAACCGAACACACCATGGCACATTCAAGCATGGAAAAAATCATGGGCAATCAACCGATTCAATTTTTTCATCGCGGCGAAGTGGTCAGCGTCAGCGGTGTGCACCCCACCCGCTCGGTGCTCGACTGGCTGCGCGAAGACGCGCATTGCAGCGGCACCAAAGAAGGCTGCAACGAGGGCGACTGCGGTGCATGCACCGTGGTGATCGGTGAGCTGGCTGGTGACACAGGAGACGACACAAGAGCCGACGCAAGAGCCGACGCAAGAGACGGCGTTAGCCACGATGTACGCGGCTTGAATTTGCGCAGCGTCAATGCCTGCATTCAATTCCTGCCCACGCTGCACGGCAAGGCGCTGTTCACTGTGGAAGATTTGAAGTCGGCTTCGGCCGAGCCCCTGCACCCGGTGCAACAAGCCATGGTCGAGTGCCACGGCTCGCAGTGCGGTTTTTGCACGCCGGGGTTTGTGATGACGCTGTGGTCGACCTATCAGCAACATCAAGCTGCGGGAACCACGCCCAGTCGGCAGATGCTTGCCGACGAGCTGTCGGGCAACCTGTGTCGCTGCACCGGTTATCGACCCATTTTGGACGCGGGTGAACGCATGTTTGATTTGCCTGCCGCGACGCTGAACACCACACCCGCAGTGGCCGCGTTGAAGAAGTTGCAGACTGACGTCACGTTTTCATACCAAGCTTCCAACACCCAAGCCGGTGACCGCAGCGACCACTTTCACGCACCCAAAACGCTGTCAGCGCTGGCCGCGCTTCGATTGGAAAAACCAAAC
>JANPNT010000302.1:0-3135 GCA_031427655.1 Burkholderiales bacterium | reverse complement strand
ATGACCCTTCGATACCTCAGGGCGAACGGGGAATGGTAAACCCTCATTAGCCTGATTAATAATTAACCGCCGCGACGCATCATCTCAAAAAACCCCAAATGCGGCACCCAAGACCAGTACGGCGACAACAGCGAAAACTGCGGCGCGGTGAATTCGCCCACCGACTTGAAAAACCCCTTCAGCACCTTGTCGGGCGCGCAGCCGGTGTTGAAAAACAGCGAGCACTATTTCTTCAAACTCAGTGACCCGCGCTGCGTGGAGTTTTTGCAAAGCTGGACGCAAACGCCCGGCCGCTTGCAAAGCGAAGTGCTCAACAAAATCAAAGAGTGGTTTGTGGTGGACGAACAAGGCCAGGGCGGCCTGAACGACTGGGACATCAGCCGCGACGCACCTTACTTCGGCATCGAGATTCCAGATGCGCCGGGCAAGTATTTTTATGTGTGGCTGGACGCGCCAGTGGGCTACTTGGCGTCGCTGAAAAACCTGCTGAACCAACGCGGCGAGGATTACAACGCCTACATGGCCGACCCCGCCGTGGAGCAGGTTCACTTCATCGGCAAAGACATCGTCACCTTCCACACCCTGTTCTGGCCGGCCATGCTGCACTTCAGTGGCCAGCATCAGGCGGGCGGCGCTTACGTGCCGCGCAAGACGCCGAACCATGTTTTCGTGCATGGGTTTTTGCAGCTCAGCGGCGAAAAAATGAGCAAAAGTCGCGGCACCGGTTTGTCGCCGCTGCGCTATCTGGAATTGGGTTTGAACGCCGAGTGGATGCGCTACTACTTGGCGGCCAAATTGAATTCGCATGTGGAGGACATCGACCTCAACCCCGATGATTTTGTGGCGCGCGTGAACAGCGATTTGATCGGCAAGTACATCAACATCGCCAGCCGCGCGGCGGGCTTCATCAGCAAGCGTTTTTCGGGCAAGCTGTCGGCTGATGTCGGGGTCGAAGGCAGAGAGTTGCTAGACGTGATGCGTGGACAGCGCGACAACATCGCCGCCTTGTACGAAGAACGCGAGCTGGGCAAAGCATTGCGCGAAGTGATGCTGCTGGCCGACCGCGTGAACGGGTTTGTGGACACCCACAAACCGTGGGAGCTGGCCAAGCAAGAAGGCCGCGATGCGGCGCTGCACGACGTGTGCACCGTGTGCATCGAAGCCTTCCGTTTGCTCACGCTGTACTTGAAGCCTGTGCTACCCGCGCTGGCCGCGCAGGTGGAGGTTTTCTTGAGAATCGAGCCGCTGAATTTCGCCGACGCAGCCCGTGCTTTGGGCGCGCACACCATCGGTGAATACAAACACCTGATGCAGCGCATCGACCCCAAGCAGCTCGAAGCGCTGTTTGAGCCAGCCGATGTTGAGACACCACCTCCCGGGGCTGACGAACCGCCCCCAGGCGGGGAAGCGCTGGCCGCTGAAATCAAAATCGACGACTTCACCAAGGTCGATTTGCGCATTGCCAAAATCGTGAATGCGCAGCGCGTTGACGGCTCCACCAAACTCTTGCAGCTCACCTTGGACGTCGGCGAAGCCTCGCCGCGCAATGTGTTCAGCGGCATTCAGTCGGCCTACACGCCCGAACAATTGGTGGGCAAGTTCACGCTGATGGTGGCCAACTTGGCACCCCGCAAGATGAAGTTTGGCGTCAGCGAAGGCATGGTGTTGGCGGCTTCGCATGCAGACCAAAAAGCGCACCCCGGCCTTTACATACTGGAAGCGTGGCCAGGTGCCACGCCCGGGCTGCGTGTGCGGTGAGTGCGGTGAGTGCGTACGCTGAATCAACGAAAACAGCGCAAGTAAACTGATGCTTAGCGCTTTTGCCATCTCGACATCACCGTTCACACCATGCCTTTTTTCTGGAAACCCTATAAATCAGACGTCACCTCGTTCATTGAGGAACTGAAGGCCAAAAAGCCCACACTGGAAAGCGAGCAACGCGCAGGTCGCGCCCTGCTATGGGACAAGCGGGTAGACCGCAACGCGCAAGCGGGCGACGCGGATGCCCGCGTGGCGCAGCAGCCCTATGTGTATCAAACCCAGGCCAAGTGAACGCAATCGCTGTTGCGTCTGCTGTTGCGTCTGCCGTTGCGTCTGCTGAGTTGGTAGCCAAAGCCGCTCACCCCAGCAACCTGCCCCTGGTGGTAGACCGCGTGGCCATGGCGCGCCTCTACGGCGAACCGTTGTTTGCCATGCCGCACGACCTCTACATCCCGCCAGACGCGTTAGAGGTTTTTTTAGAAGCCTTCGAAGGCCCGCTGGACTTGCTGCTGTATTTGATACGCAAGCAAAACTTCAACATCCTCGACATTCCGCTGGCCGACGTCACCCGCCAGTACCTCACCTACGTCGAGCAAATTCGCAAAACCAATCTGGAGTTGGCCAGCGAGTATTTGTTGATGGCGGCCATGCTGATCGAAATCAAATCACGCATGTTGTTGCCGCCCAAAAAGTCGGCCGACGGCGTGGAAGCCGAAGACCCTCGGGCCGAGCTGGTGCGCCGTTTGATCGAATACGAACAAATGAAACTGGCCGCCGCACGCCTGGACGCGCTGCCCGTTTTAGGCCGCGATTTTTTGCGCGCTCACGTGGTGATTGAACAATCGCTCGCACCCCGTTTCCCCGACGTGAACGCCGCAGATTTGCGCGAAGCCTGGCAAGACATCCTGAAGCGCGCCACGCTCAACCAGCACCACACCATCACCCGCGAACAGCTCAGCGTGCGCGAACACATGAGCATGGTGCTGCGCGCCTTGCAAGGCCGCAAGTTCGTTGAATTCGAAGAACTCTTCGACACCACCCGAGGCCCGGCGGTGTTGGTGGTGACCTTCATCGCCATGCTCGAATTGGCGCGAGAGCTGCTGCTGGAAGTGACCCAGGCCGAGGCGTTTGCGCCGATTTATGTAAGGTTGGCCTACACACCGGCTTGACGGTGTGTTTGTCGGTTCCACCGGCTTGACGGTGTGTTTGTCGGTTCTACCGGCTTGACGATGTGTTCGTCGGTCCCACCGGCTTCACGGTGTGTTGGCCTTACATGGAACACAAATAAAGCCCCGTTCGGGCTGAGCCTGCCGCGGTCCATGAGCACCTCACAAACTTCAAACCAAGTGAGCTGACCGAACCCAATTGGTTTCT
>JANPNT010000301.1:0-10696 GCA_031427655.1 Burkholderiales bacterium | reverse complement strand
TCAATCTGAATGGGAAGCGTCCCCTTTTATGGGGCATGCCGTTTGATGGCGCGCGGCGTCGCTGAAACTGCGGAGTTGTTTTGGCGCTGAACCGACCGGAGATTGGCTTGCTGGAGGAAGGTAATGCGGAGGATTTGTCTTTGAAAAGAATTAAATTTTGTAGCCGACTTCCAACCTTCCCCCGGATTAAATTAGGTTGGAGGCAAGACTTGATCGTACGACCTTGGTCGATCGTGGCAACGTTCGTTTATTTCAGGCGCAAAGGCTGGTTGTGAACTGCGGCGTCAGGCCGACTTCGGCGCAGACGAAGCCAGCGTTTTGCCATCGAAATACAGCTTCATCGCAGGATAGGCGGCCAAAATGCCCGAAAGCCAGCATTCAATTTGATCAACATTGGTGGGATTGCGCTGAAGGGCATGCCCCGTCGCCGTTCATCTGAACCCCAGGACAGTTGCCGAGGAAGTACTTCGCCTCGGTACACGAGGTTAGCTGAGAGCAATGCTTGCGCCCGTCGCAGCCCGAGCCGCCTGAAGGCTTGACTGGCGTTTGTGCCGACGTTGGACGCGGTTCCATTCGACCTGCGGGGGAGGCGGTCACTGATGTTGGGCTGGATGCGCCCGTGGCTATAGGAGCTGCCGTGGGCTGAACGCCCTGACGCTCGCCAGCCGCTGCGGCGCGCTTCTTTCTTTCAATGTTCAGCTGCTCTACCGTCGGTGTTTGCCGCGGCGCTGCGGATGAACAAGGAACGCTCTGATAAGGGACCACTGCGTCCACCACGCATTTGTGAATCTGCGTGACGGCGAAAGCCGCTGTGCACGCCACCAGCCCGGCCACACCAATGACGACGTTTTGGGTGCTGCAGATGAGCGATGCAATGTTCATGCGTTCTCCATCGAACAAGATTTTTTTCGCTTTTAATCCAGAGCACGCCATCGAAACTGAAATGGCGTTCAAGAGCGCCTTTGGCGACAGCGCCACTTCACCGGTTATCGAGGGCTTACCGCAGACTCCAGGAGCTGTGCCTGTCCAATCCGGTTTCTAAGGCGTCGTGCGGGGCCCGGTGGAGATCGTCGCTTGCAGTGACACATCTTCGAAGTCAGAGGTCGTCGCAGCAAAAGACCAGCCCGTGTCCGCTCCGGTGCGCGAGAGAAAGTAGGCGATCTGCCGAAACTTGCGGCCAGCCTGTTCAATTTCTTTGTCGACAACTTGTTCTATTGAGACGCTTGGCGTTCTGATGCCTTGCAGAACTTTCTCCACGCGTGAAAACGCCAGGTTTTGAGTCAGTCCATAGAACTGCACATTGCCAATCCCGAAACCTGGCCGAAAAGTTGCCAGGTTGATGCCGCCGACAAACGCCCCGGTGTCGGTGCGCAGGCTGATGGCACCTGCGGTTTCACCAATGTCTGTGATGTTGAATCCAAACGCCGTGGCGGCGCAGCCAGGTCGAACACCAAGGTGCCCTGCGGCTGATTCGGCAGGTACACCGATGCAAACCGCACTCCGTCTGTGGCCACGGCACCGAAAGCTTCTTCAGGACTGTTGATGGCGCTTTGCACGCCTATCGGCGTGGTGCCACCCGTCAAGGTGAGCAGCGGCGTGATCAGGGCAGCCGTGCCGCGAAGGCGCGCGGTGGTGGCTTCAAAACTCTTAATGCTCACAGCGCTCGCTGCCGCCACAAAGCTGCTCTCGGTCAGCAATGTGGTGTGGGCAGCTTGCGCCAGGCCAGGCAAAGTAATGAAGCCGCCCGCAAAGACAACGCAAGCGTTGCACCGAGCGGCGACCTCGAAGAATTTGAAGGTCACTTTTCCGGCTCCTGCATTGCGAAAAGAATTGCCGTTGGCTGCGGCCCGCTAAGCGGTCAACGCGATGCGGATCGAGAACCGCTGCGTCACAAGTCTTACGCCATCAGGCGCGGAAGCCCGACGCGGAATTGCCCAATTTGCGATGCGCCAACGCTGGCAACTGCGCTCGCACCTGCGCAATGCGCGCCGCGTCCAACTCAGCGGTGACAACGCCCTCACCCTCGGGCAGCACCGCGATCACTTCCCCCCACGGGTCTACCACCATGCTGTGCCCCCAGGTGCGGCGGCCGTTTTCGTGGCGGCCACCTTGGGCGGGGGGGCGATCACGTAGCACTGGTTCTCGATGGCGCGGGCGCGCAGCAGCAGCTCCCAATGCGCCTGGCCTGTCGTGTGGGTGAAGGCGGCGGGCACGGCGATGAGGTCGCAGGGCGGGCTCATGAGGGCGCGGTAGAGCTCGGGAAAGCGCAGGTCGTAGCAGATGCTCAAGCCCACGCGGCATGCGCCTGCGTTGAAGGCCATCGGCTCATTTCCAGCTTGCAGCACGCGGCCCTCGTCGTATTCCTCTTTGCCGTTGTTGAAGCGGAAGAGGTGCACTTTGTCGTAGCGGGCGGTCAACGTGCCGTCGGGGGCGTAGACGCAGGTGGCGTTGAAAACGCGGTCAGCATCGGCGGTCTTTAAGGGCACCGTCCCGCCTATCAACCACACGCCGTGCTCGCGCGCGGCATTGCTGAGCATGCTTTGCATCGGGCCGTGGCCGGAGACTTCGGCCACGGCCAACTTGTCAGTGTCGTGGTGGCCCATGAGGCAAAAATATTCGGGCAACGCCACCAGCTGCGCGCCTTGGGCGGCGGCTTGTGCGATCAGGCGGCGGGCACTGTCGAGGTTGCGTTCCACGCTGGGGGTGGAGACCATTTGCACGGCGGCGATTTTCATGAAGTGCCTCAATCGAAAGGGTGAGTTATTGCAGCACGGCGGTTGGTGCCGATGCCGCAGCGGACGTGGGTTCAAGTTGTGGCGCGGCACGGACTTCCGGCGGCTTCACTTCGGGCAGCTTGATGATCGGCAAGGCCTCGTTCATCTTGCGGTCGACGCGCTCAACTTTTGGGTCGCCCCAGCTGCCGCTGATTTGAAATTCGCGGGTGTTGGCCTGCATGAGCGGTTGGCGCAAAAACACCTGCGCCAAAAACGTGGCCAGGCCCACCGCAGGGTTGATGACAGCGTAGGCAAGCGACGCGGTTCCGGCGTTCACTTCGGGCACCACGATGACGCGCAGGTTTTGTGATTCGGCGGCGATGTCGGCGCTGCCTTCCATGAGCACGGCCGCCAGCGAGCCGCGCAGGCGCAGGTTGTTCGTGCGGGCCACGCCTTGGTTCACGCTGATGTCACCCGCCAAATTGTCAAAGGCAAACCCTTGTTGAAACACGTCTCGGAAATCAAGCGCCAAACGGCGCGGCAGCGACTGCAAACTCAGCACACTGAGCAAACGCCCGGCACCGGGATCCACCTTCAAGAACTGGCCGTTCTCCAAAGTCAAATTCAGCTGCCCACTGAGGCTGGGAATGTCGAGTGCCAAGGGCGAGCCCAGCCAGGCCACTTGACCCGAGAGCACACCCTTGCCGCCGTTCAGGGTCTTGCCGCTGGCGCTGATGTTGGTGCTGGAATTAACGCTCGAGTTGGCCGCAGCCGAGGCGTTTGCCGAGGCGCTGGGTGCGGCTGAAATGGCCGGCACCAAACGCTCTATCAGCGCGCCGCTGTCGGCCAAATCAAGCTTGAAATTCAGTGCCATGCGTTTGCGACCGCGCGCTTCGTCGACACCGGCGGAGACGCTGGTGGCCGAGTTCACTGGTGCCCAACTGCCGGTGGCGCTGAGCTTGGCTTCGGGCAAGGTCATGACCAAGCGCGACAACTGCCATTCGCGCGCACCGTCAGCGTTCAGGCGGTTGGCCGCCAGCACCTCCACACGGCCGAAGCGCTTGCCGCGCAGCTCCAAATCGTCGACCACGATGTCTAACGCGGGCACGTTGCTGGCGGCGGCGGCCTGGAGCGCGGAGTCAAGCGGACTGCTGGTGTTTGCCAGTTCGCTGCGCGGCAGCGACAAACGCGACAAGCGGGCAAAAATTCTGGCCTCATTTTTGGCATCAATCTTGGCGTCCATTTGCGCCGTATTTCGACGCGGCGCGTTCGCTGGTGCAGCGCTCGCCGCGCCCGAGCGATATTCCACATAGCCACTGAGCTGCTCGGCGTCAACATTCGCGCGCCACACTCCGTCGTCTTGCGACACGCCCGCGACCACGCGGTTCAGCCGGCGCGAAGCAGCCACCAATTCTTGCGTTCGCAGCGTGATCGATGTGGGGAAGTAGCCGCCCAATTGCTGTGTGGTGGATGACGTGGTTGCGGTTGCGGTTGCGGTTGCGGAGCTGGGCACAGCCTCAGGCGCAGACACTCCAGCCGCCCCGAATATCTTTGAGCTCGCCGCCTCCCAAGCGTCCAGATTGACGCTGGGCATGTTGACAGTGGCAGTGACACCCGTGGGCGGTGTCGGTGCCACGGCGGACTCACCGCCGCCTGATGCGATGCCCACTCCGCCGCGCAACACGCGCGGCTCATTACCCGACAAGTCGCGCACGTACTGAGCACGCACCACGCTGCCCAAGTCGAAGCGAAGTTGATCGCGCGCAGGCACGGTGATCGATGTGCTCGCATCAGGCAACATCACCGTTTGATAGCGCAGCGGCAGCACCGCATCGGCCGCCTTTCGCAGCGGCGCGGGCAGGTCGGCGGCCATGCCCACCAAGTTGCTGGTCACGTTGACTTCTAAACCGTTGCGCGTGAAACCCAAGGCGGCGCGGTAGGTGGTTTGGCCGCTCAGCGCGCCCGCCAAACGCGAGACAGAACCCAGCTCGGTGGCGCGCCGCAAGCCATCGGCGCTGATGCTTCCGCTGCCCACAAAACGCACCGCGCCGTCGAGTGTGGTGCCGCCTTCAAAGCTCAGGTCGCCTCCCCACACGCGCGCATTCGCGCCCACCAAGGTGAAGCCTTTTTGGGTGAAGTCAACGCGGCCTTTAGCAGCCCCCAGCAAGGGGCTGTCGGCCTGAATGCGCAGGTCATTGCCCGGCAGGTTCAGACTGCCTTTGACGCTGGCGCCGGACACGTCGAACAGCGGAATGTTCAAACCCAACTTGAGCTCGGCGTTGCCGGCGGCGCTGCTTTGCGCCAGCACCTTGCCAGTCCACCCACCCACCGGCGAGGCGTTCACATAGCGCAGCATGTCGGCCAGCGGGCCGCGCGCTTGGCCGTCGAGCACAAGCACCGACTTGTCGGCCAGGCTGCGTATGCCGCCTTGCACCTGCGTGATGTCCAGCCCGGCCCAGCGTGCTTTGGCGTTGCGCACTTCAAGCGAGGCGCGGTCAAACACCAGCTCGCCGCTGACCTTGCTGAGCACGGGCCAAGGCGACTCGAACGCAGCCTGCGCGCCCGACGCGGGCAGGCTCGGCACATAGGCAAAGACCACATCGCTCAACGTGGCCGCCACATTCAGTTGGCCGTCTTTGGGTGACTTGGCGAAGCGCTCGTCGAAGTAGGGAAAGTCCCATAAGTCGCCCTTCACGCGAAAGCTCACGGCGCTGAGCGTGCCGCCTTGCACGGCGCGCGCCACGTAATTGCGCGCGCTCTCAGGAAGGCCCAAAGGCAAGTAGCGTGCGGTGCGCACGGCCACGCCACGGCTGAGCTTGCCGTTGATGTCCAGGTCGCCGGGGTAGCGGCCCCCTTGCGCAAAACCGTCGCCCGCGCCGGTCGTCCAGGTGCCCGTCAGTTCACCTTGAACATCGGCGTTGGCAAAGCGAGCACTCTTGATATTGAGGGTGATTTTGGGCAGCCTCGGGGAGTCAAGTTTGGCGATGGTTTTGGTGTCTTTCTTTGCAACCACCGCGCTCGCCCTGCCAGGCTCAATGCGCCATTGCAATACGCTGCTCAGCTGATCAAACGGCACCACCGTCTCGGCAAACACGCCGGGCAAATCAACCGTGCCCCCGGCCGCGAGCGTGACCTGTGCTTGCCCGCCCTTCTCGTTAGCACTGAGGTCGACAGTGGCCCCGCTCAAGCCAGGGCGACCCAGCGCGCGTGCGTCCCGCCCGGGCCGCGCGGCGAACGAAAAACCTGTGAACAAAGCCTTCACCTGATAGCCACTGGGCGCGTCCACCGGGCCGTCCCAACGCGTGTTCAGTCCGGTGACCAAACCTTGCGGGCGCAGCTCGGCCAGGTGCTGGCGTAAACCGTCGGTGAGTGGCAGGTGTTGCGCCATCTCTGCCATCAGGCCGAGGTCGAGGCGCTGCGCGTTGAACTCTCCGCCTCGCGTGGCCTCGCCGGGCGCGCAAGTGCGTTCACAGCGCAACAACAAACTCATGTCGCTGCGCGGCCATTGCAAGGCGGCGCGTGCGCCTTTGGCTTCAGATTGCCGCACGGAAAAACTGAATTTTTCAGCCGACAAGCGCAGCGTGTCGGCTTGCTGCTGCGCCACCAAGCGGCCTTGCAAATGGTCGAACGTGAGGGCTTGCAGTTGGGGTGCCAACCGCAGCACGACAGTGCGCAGCGCCACGTCGGCCACGCCTTCTGTGAGTTGGCCGTTGCGCACCTGAAGCCATGCGCGCACGGCACCGTGGCCCTCGGACAAATCAAGCGGCAAATCCACGTGACGACGCAACTCGTGCAAATCGGCGTTGGGCAAATCGGCATGCACTGAGCCGCTCCAACGCTGCCAATCGCCGGGGCGCGCGAGCAAGGGCTGAGTGAATTTTCCACTCACGGTGAAGCGCTCGCCCCACTCGGCGGGCGGCGTGCCATCAAGGCGGAAGTCGTGATGGCGCAAGCCGTTGCGCATGACGAATTGCACGTTGGACAACATCAGCGGCTGCGCGTTGCCATCGGTGTGGGTGTCGCTGTTGTCGCCATGACTGCGCTGCGCATCGGACCACCGCACTGTGGCACCCCGGATCACAAACTCATGCTGCTTGAACAACCAGTCGGCCATGCGCGCGCTGTCTTCGGGCCGGGCCACTGACGGGCCACTGAAGTCCAACCCCGCCACCCGCACACGACCTTGCGCGTCGCGCCGCACATCCAGCTGCGCGTTCTCGATCAGCAACTGCTCAAAGCGCAATTCCAAGGCCAACAACGAGCGCGGCGACAAAGCCGCCACCACGTGCGGCAGGCTGAGCGCGGGCTGGGCGTCGGGCCCCCACAAGGACACATCGCGCAGCTCAAACGCAGGCACCCAGCCACTTGATGTGACAGTGATGCCGCCAATGCGAACCGGCACGCCCAAAGCGGCTGTGGCGCGCCGTTCCACAGTGCCGCGCCAATTTTCGATGTGGGGCAGAATTGCCCAGTGAATCACCAACCAGGCGATCACCAAGACGCTCAAAATGACCGCCACCAGCCCTGCAATCGAACGAAGCACTGTGCGCAATACAGCCATCATCCAAGGCCTGCGCCGCACATTGCCTGTGTTGCCAATCGCGGCGCTACGGACAGGCGATTCGGCGGGGGTGATTGACATGGGCAGATGGGTGCTGGGCGCGTGGCCAAACAGGCCCCTTGGAACGCGAAAAGCAATCTAGCACAGGCATGCCACCTCCAGATGGACAGCGCTGCGGCTTTACCGCTTGAAACCCCGGCTTCGGTGATACCGCACTTGCCCGCACAGGCCGACCACAGCCGCTACGTGCAACGCATCCGTCGGCGCTACGCGGCGGAAATGACCAAGCTGCCCTCGGGCTTGCCGCGCCGCGAAGCAATGCACGCATTGGTGTTGCAGCTGAAGGCGCAAGGCCGCCCGCTGGGCAGCGCGATGCGCGTGACACGTCAGTTGGTGTTGGAGCGCTTGGCCGTGCTGGACGTAGAAGGCGGCTGCGCCATGCCCGACATCACCCTGGCCATGACGGAACTGGCCGAGGTGACATTGGAATTGGCGCTGGCTCAAGCGAGCACTGAGCACGATGCCCGCTACGGTGCGCCATTGAATGCCGTGGGGCAACGCATCGAGTTCTGGGTGGTTGGCATGGGCAAGCTCGGCGCGCGCGAATTGAATGTGTCGTCCGACATCGATTTGATTTACGTGTACGAAGAAAGTGGCCACACCGCTGGGCTGGTCGATGGTTCAGGGGTCATCAGCGCGCACGAGTACTTTTCAAACCTGGTGCGCACGTTGTACACGCTGATTGGCGACGTGACCGAAGACGGCTTCGTGTTCCGCGTGGACTTGGCGCTTCGCCCCAACGGCAACTCGGGCCCACCGGCGGTGAGCTTGGCGATGTTGGAGGAATATCTGCAAGTGCAGGGCCGCGAGTGGGAGCGCTTTGCTTGGTTGAAGAGCCGCGTGGTCGCGCCGCGAGCGAGTGTTTTAAGTGGACGTGCTTTACCGCTGCGCGACATGGTCACCGCCTTCGTGTACCGCAAATATTTGGACTACGGCGTCTTCGAAGGCTTGCGCCAGTTGCACCGCAAAGTGCGCGAAGAAGCCCAGCGCCGCGCATCCGGGCGGCCTGAACGCGCCAACGACGTGAAGCTGTCGCGCGGCGGCATCCGCGAGATCGAATTCATTGTGCAATTGCTGTTGGTGGTGCGCGGCGGGCAGTTCCCTGAAATGCGCACACGCTCGACCTTGAAGGCGCTGAGCAAGCTGGCGGCGGCAGGTGTCATCAAGGCGGACAACGCGCGCAAGCTGGCCGAGGCCTACACCTTTTTGCGCCGCGTGGAGCACCGCATTCAGTATCTGGACGACCAGCAAACCCACTTGCTGCCCACGCTGGACGCCGACCTGAATTGGATCGCGCGCAGCTTGGACTCGACCTGCAACGCCGCTTCCAACACAGGGGCGTGTGAGCTCCTCGACCGCCTCGGTGAGGTGCGTGAGTTTGTGGCCGGAGAGTTCGATGCGTTGCTGCACGAAGGCCAAGCGCCCGCGCCAAATTCAGCTGATGCAAGCTGCAAAACCTGCGGCCCCTTGCCCTTGCCGATTGACAGCGAAAGTTTCATCGAGAGCCTGCCGCCCGAGCTGGCCGCCCGCGTGAAACCGTGGTGCGAGCAACCCAAAATCAAGGCCCTGCGCGACGAAAGCAAGTTGCGCTTGGCGCGCCTCATCACACGCGCCGCCGACGCCGTGAAGGCCGAGCGCTGCACACTCGCCGCCGCGCTCAGCTTCATCGATTGGCTGGAGCCGCTGCTGCGCCGCGAGAGTTATTTGGCGCTGCTGGTAGAGCGCCCCGAAGTGCACAGCCGCTTGCTGCGTTTGTTGGGTTTGGCGCGTTGGCCCACACGCTATTTAATGCGCCACCCCGGCGTGATTGACGAGCTCGCCGATGAGCGCTTGCTGCACAGCCGCTTCGATGCCGCCGAGTACACGGCCGAGCTGGATGCGCGCCACGGCGCCTGGACGAAGTCCGGCCAAGCCGACGAAGAATCCTTGCTCGACACCTTGCGCCGCGCCCACCACGCTGAGGTGTTTCGAACCCTGGTGCGCGACGTCGAAGGCCACATCACGGTGGAGCAAGTGGCCGACGATTTGTCGGCCCTGGCCGACGCCACTTTGAACTGCGCGCTGCGTTGGTGCTGGCAGCACTTCAAACAAAAACACCTGAGCCTGGCAGACGGCGGCCCGCGCATTGCGGTGATTGCTTACGGCAAATTGGGCGGCAAGGAACTGGGCTACGGCAGCGATTTGGACGTGGTGTTTTTGTACGACGATGCGCATGAGAACGCCGCAGAAATCTATGCCCTCTACGTTCGCAAGTTGATCGGTTGGTTGACCTTGCGCACCGGTGCCGGCGAGCTGTTTGACATCGACACTGCATTGCGTCCCAACGGTGCCTCGGGCTTGTTGGTCACCTCCATCACCCGCTTTGCCGACTACCAAACCGGGCGCGGCAGCAACACCGCATGGACGTGGGAACACCAAGCCATCACACGGGCGCGGTTTTGCGCGGGCTACCGGCCGTTGGAGACGCAATTTGAAGCAGCCCGCCATGCCGTAATGTGCGCACCACGCGACGCGAGCGCGCTGCGCGCTGAGGTGCAAAGCATGCGTGACAAAGTGCGCCGCGCTCATCGTGTCCAAGCTTTGATGTTCGACGTGAAGCACAGCGCGGGCGGCATGATGGATGTCGAATTTGCGGTGCAGTTTTTGCTGCTGGTGTTTTCGAGCGCGCATGCGGAGCTGCTTGACAACGTGGGCAACATCGCCTTGTTGAAACGCGCCGAATCGGTCGGTTTGTTGCCATCTGGCATGGGCACCGCGGCTGCCGACGCTTACCGAGATTTGCGCCGCGCGCAGCACGCTGCGCGTCTGAACGAAGCGCCCACGCAGGTCAGCCTGGAAGCGATGGCGGTGCAGCGGGATGCCGTATTGGCGCTGTGGCGGTTCGTGTTTGCGAGTGACTCCCTCCTCCTTGACGGGGAAGGGCAGGAAGGGAGGTGAACACCATGAACACAAACGGTCTCACCGACAGGCTTTCACCCCCATCCCAAGCTTCCTCCGTCAAGCAGGAAAGAGCCAACACGAGGCGCGTTGTCGCGACGACTTGGCTGGTTGTCACAGCCTTCCTGATGCTCGCATCGCTCATCGCTTGGCCCCTCAGTCATCACGCCGTCGACTGGCAGCCCGCCCTCGTCTTTTCTCAACCCTGGCGCGCTTTCAGCGCCGCCTTCGTCCACTACAGCTCCCTGCATTTGGCTGCCAACTTGGTGGGCGCGCTGTTGGTCGGCGTTTTCGGCTGGGCCGCGCAAGTGCCACGCCAGATGGCCCTTGCGTGGCTGCTCGCGTGGCCGCTCACACAACTGGGTTTGTTGGTGCAACCCAGCCTGCTGCACTACGGCGGCTTGTCGGGCGTGCTGCATGCGGG
>JANPNT010000300.1:0-3733 GCA_031427655.1 Burkholderiales bacterium | reverse complement strand
CTGGGTCGGCGCGGCCTGGTAGATCGTCGCGGCCACGCTGGGCATGTACGCGCCCAATGGGTATTGCCCGTAATTGACCGAAGCATGCAAAGGGCCGGCGATGTAGATCATCTGCGCGACGATCTGGGCCAGTTCGTCGCGTGTCGCTCGCGGTCCACGTCCAAGGCGCTGGTGGCCTCGTCCAAAAACAAAAACTGCGGCCGTTTGTACAAAGCGCGTGCGAGCAACAGGCGCTGTTTTTGGCCGCCCGAAATGCTGGTGCCCATGTCGCCAATCAGCGTGTGGTAGCCCATGGGCATGGCTTCAATGTCGTCGTTGACCGACGCCACGCGGGCGCATTCTTCGACCCAGGCCGCATCGAACTGCGGGTCAAAGAAACTGATGTTGTCGCTGATCGAGCCGGCAAACAATTGGTCGTCTTGCATGACGGTGGCAAAGCTTTCTCGCCACGCGCGCAGGCCCAGTTGCTTCAGTGGCACACCGCCCACCAAAATCTCGCCGCGCTGCGGCGCGTGGATGCCCAGCATCAACTTGAGCAGCGTGGTTTTGCCGCAGCCCGACGGGCCGACGATGGCCACCGATTCACCCGGCTCGATCAGCACATTCAAGTTGCGCAAAAGGATGGGATCCGACTCAGAGTAACGAAAGCCGACCCCGCGCAACTCCAAGCTCAGTGCGCTCGCCGAGCTTGCCGAGCTTGTTGCTCGCGCTGGCACCAGCACGTCTTCCTCGGGCGCGGTCAGCACAATGTCGGCCAAACGCTCGCCTTGCAGCTTGAGCATTTTCAGCTCCACCACTTTGTCGATGAGCCCACTCACGCGCAGTGCAAATTGCTCCTTGTAGGCAAAGAAGGCGAACAGCATGCCGACCGAAAAGCTGCGGTCCAGCACCAACAGCGCGCCCACCCATACCACCGCAATGCGCTCCAAACCGAACACCAATTTGTGCGACACGCTGAACACCAAATCGAGCTTGCGCGTGACGATATGGGCGTTCATCGCATCGACCACGCGGTTCATGAACTGCGCTTGGCGGTCCTCTTGGCGGTTGAACAATTTGATCGATTGCACGCCGCGCAGCGACTCTAAAAAGTGGCTCGACTTTTTGGCGTCAAACACAATCGCTTCTTCGGTGGCTTCGCGCAGCGGCCGGAAAAACGCCCAGCGCAGCAGCGCGTAGATCACCACGCAGCCCACCACGATGGCGGTCAGCGTGGCGCTGTAAACCCACATCATGGCCAGCGTCAGCACCACCAACAAACCGTCGAGCACGGCCTCGATGAAGTGCGTGGTCAGCGTTTGTTGAATTTGCTGCACCGCGCCGAAGCGCGACATCACGTCGCCGGTGTGGCGCTTCTCGAACCACGGCATGGGCAAGCGCATCAGGTGCGCAAACACGTTGGCCAGCCACTGCAAATTCAGCGTGGCCGACAAATACAACACCGCCCACGAACGAATGGCGCCGGTGCCGACCTGAATCAACACGAGCAGGCCAAAACCCAAACCCAGCGTCACCAACAAATCGCGGTCGGCGCTGACCAGCACGCCGTCCACCACCCACTGCATGAAAAACGGCGACAGCAACATGAAGGCTTCAAGAGCGAAAGCCAGCAAAAATATCTGCATCAACGAGCGCTTCAAGCCCGTCACGCGGCCCAGCAGTTGGCGCAGCGTCACGGTTTGTTTGCGCACGCGTGGCTCGAAGTCCGCCGCAGGTGTTAGCTCCAACACCACGCCGGTAAAGGCCTTCGACACCTCGGCCGTGCTCAGGCGTCGCACGCCGCGCGCCGGGTCATGAATAACCGCGCCCTTCGCCGTCACTTCCGTCAACACCACAAAGTGATTCAGCTCCCAATGGAGCACGCAGGGCAATTGCAATTGCGACAGGTGGCTCAACTCCGCGCGCAGTGCGCGCGGCGTCAGGTGCATTTGCGCGGCGATGCGCGTCAGGTCGGCCAAGGTCGCACCTTTCAGCGACAACGGAAAGCGCTGGCGCAAGGTGGGCAAATCGGTGACCAGGCCGTGGCGCGCGGCGACCATCGCCAGGCAGGCCAAGCCGCATTCGGCGGCCTCGGTTTGCAGCAGCATCGGCGCGCGCGGTTTGAACCAACCGAAGTGCAGCGCCTTCATCAAAGTCGGCCGGTCACGCTGAGCAGCGGCTCAAATATCCACTCGATCAAACGGCGGCGGTCCAGCAACACGTCGGCGTCGATCTGCATGCCGGCGGCCAGTGCTTGGTCTTGGCCGTAGGCGCGCACCGATTGTTCGTTCAGCGCCACGGTGATGCGGTACATCGGCTCGGCCGCAGCGCTGGTTTTCATGGCTTCAGGCACCGGCAGCGCGGCCAGGTCGGCACTTTGCAAGGGCGTGCGCGACACCTGCACCACACGGGCTTCGTGGTGACCAAACTTTTGGTACGGGAAGGCTTGGTAGCGCAGTTGCACAGTTTGATCGGGCTTTAAAAAACCCACCGCGCTGGACGGTGCAAACAACTGCGCTTGCAGCTTGGCACCTTGTGGCAACAAACTGACAAAAGCCGCGCTGGCGGCCACCGTTTGGCCCACGTCGCCCAGCACGGCGCTGACGATGCCGTCTTGCGGTGCTCGAATCACTACACGGCGGCGCGCTTCGTTCTCTGCGGCTTCTTGCGCCAAGCGGGCCAGGTCGCGGCCGATCTCGCCTTGCTGGCTCTGCGCTCGCAAGGGCAACTCGCGGCGCTGCGCTTCAAACATCTCTACTTCGCGCTGCTTGGCAACACGTTGGCGCGCAACGGCTTGGATTTGCGCCTTCACATTCAGCGTCTCCTCTGAGCGCGCTTGAACCTGGGCTTGCGATATGAAGTTGTCGGCGCGCAGGCTCTCGACGCGGGCTTGCGCTTGTTGCGCCAGAAGCAGACGTTGGTCTTGCAGCTCTGCCTCGGCGTCGAGCTGGACCAACTCACGGCGCAGCGCATCGATTTGTTTATCGATGCCTGCACGCTGCGTCTGCTCTAACAGCGTTTGTTGCCGCACCGTGGCTTGGAGGCTTAGCTCGCGCTCACTCAGTTGCGTTTGCACCGATGCCTGCGTGTCGAGACCCAGCGTGGCACGGTCGGTGGAAAGCACGAACAAAATGTCGCCCTGCTTCACCGCTTGACCTTCCTGGGCTCGTCGTTCGAGCACCGTACCGGCCTGCGGCGACACCAAGCGCAGCACGCCCTTGTCGGGCGTGAGATAGCCCATGACGTGGGCTTTGCGGGTGTAACGGCCTTCGAAAAGCGCGAGGCTGATCAAGCCAACTGTTAACAGCGCCGCGGCAGTGAAAACTGTCAGTGACACCGGTCGTATCAGCTGTATCGATCCCAGCCATGCCTGCTGCTGGCCCCGGACAGATTCAGGGCGAAAGAGGGAGGCAACTTTCATGGGTGTTGATAAAGCATCAGCCCGCTGACGAAAGCCAAGCTGATCGAGCCAACCACCCCTAAGGCCGCATCACGAGTCCGTTGCGCTGCGCTCAGCGCAACGGTCTTGCGAATTACCAGCCGCCGTGAGGGCCGGAGGTACCGCCGCCAACGTGACCAAGCAGAGCGTCGTCAAGAACTTCAGGTGCAGATGCTGCGAGTGTTTGCTCAGCTGCAGCGGTGGATGATTGCTCGATGGAAACATTCAGTTCTTGGTTCATGTCGGACTCCGTTGGGCTAAAAGGACACTATTGTTAGTGCACAGAAGCTATTGAAGCAGGACGTGTGTTTTCAG
>JANPNT010000299.1:0-1853 GCA_031427655.1 Burkholderiales bacterium | reverse complement strand
CCATGCGAGACCTGTTTCCACCGCGGGCTCGGGAATGAAGGTCGACAGGCCGACAAATCCATTCCACAACCCGGCTGCGGTTGGCGCGCGCGCAACAGCCCACCTTACGAAAAGCTCACCAGCCCAGGAAATAGCGGGAAGACTTTCGAGCGCTTGACTCTGCCGCCCAGATTCCAGAATGTCAGCACGCCCTGTTCGTCGCAAACCCAGACCTCCTTCGCACCGGCCGCGAAGTACAGCGCTCGCTTGAGGTCCATCTCCTTCTTCGAGTTGGACGGCGATTTGATCTCTATGCACACTTCAGGTGCTGCGGGGGCGGCTGCCTTGCCGGCGAAGGCATCGGCTTGTGTTCGCGAAAGCCAGGCCACATCCGGAACCTTCACGCCGTCGGCCGTCACCACGGGGCATTCAGACATCACGCATCCGCCGACACCGGATTCACGCACCAGCGAGTGCAGCAAACCCACAATATCGGCTCGCAACGATGCGTGCCGCAGGTTCGCGGGGCTCATGATGATTTTCCCCTCGCCGGTGGTTTCGACTTTGAACGGCAGGCCTGCAAATTGCGGGTCGGCGCACAGTTTCTCCCACACCGCGATCATGCTTTCCCGTGCAGCCAAGTCAGCCACACCGTCCTGCATGCGCTCACCCATCATCGACTCCCGAGTTCAGTACAGAGCGGGGATTGTCGCATGCCCTATTCCTTGACCGCCCCCGTCATGCCGGCCACGTAATACTCGACAAAAAACGAATACAGGATGGCCACCGGGATCGAACCAAACAGCGCACCGGCCATCAGCGAACCCCAGTGGTAGACGTCGCCATCGACCAGCTCGGTGATCACCCCCACCGGCACGGTCTTCACCTCCGACGAGGAAATGAAGGTGAGCGCGTAGATGAATTCGTTCCACGACAAGGTGAAGGCGAAGATGCCGGCCGAGATCAGCCCCGGCACCGCCAGCGGCAATACGATCTTGATCAGAATCTGCATCCGCGTGGCGCCGTCGATCAGCGCGCAGTCTTCGAGCTCATACGGTATCGACTTGAAGTAGCCCATCAGAAGCCAGGTGCAAAACGGGATCAGGAAGGTCGGGTAGGTGAGGATCAAGGCCCAGCGAGTGTCGAACAATTGCAGCTTGAAGACCATCGTGGCCAAGGGAATGAAGAGGATCGAAGGTGGCACCAGATAGGCAGCGTAGATACCCAGACCAACCCATTTGCTACCCTTGAAACGCAGGCGCTCGATCGCGTAGGCGGCCAGCACGCTGGCGAACAAGGCTATGAAGGTGGCGGAAACCGCGACCAGCATGGTGTTGAACAGCCACTCCGGGTAGGCGGTATCGAACAACAACTTCTTGACGTTGGCAAGCGTCGGGTTGGACACCCAGCGACGCATGCCCTCCACGCCGAGCTGGAATTCGCCGCGTGCTTCTTAAAGCGTGGTTAATGCACGCAAATCTACTTGCATGCCGTTGTCGGGATTGAAGTCGAGCACTGCCGCGGGGTTGCGAAACATCACACACCGTACCTGGGATGTTGCGTCCTTCAACACAAAATACCAATGGCCACTGGTAGCGCGTATAACATTTGATAGCTCGCCCGACACCCACAGCAACTCAAACTTGGCCTCAATTAGGTTGCGGGCACGCCGATTGAGTTCGCTTACCGAAATGGGCGTCAAATCAACGCGACGGGAAGGTATTGATGCATGGTCGGCGTCGAAATTCAGGGCGGATTGATCAGGTGGTTTGGCGGGCATGGCGAGATGCTACCACCGGGTCGTGTACTCCGTAGCGACGCGCTCAATGCTGCCGTTATCCGCAAATGTGCTACGGGTACGAAATGCATAAGTT
>JANPNT010000298.1:0-3793 GCA_031427655.1 Burkholderiales bacterium | reverse complement strand
CCCGAATAGTTCGGCCCACCACCGCCCTCAGGTGTGACCCACACGATGTTTTGTGTCGGGTCTTTGATGTCGCAGGTTTTGCAATGCACGCAGTTTTGCGCATTGATTTGCAAGCGGTCTGAGTTGTCGGGGTTCTTCACGTACTCATACACACCGGCCGGGCAATAGCGCGATTCCGGCCCGGCGTATTGCGCCAGGTTGATGCTCACCGGCACGCTGGCGTCACGCAGCAGCAAGTGCGCCGGTTGGTTTTCTTCGTGGTTGGTGTTGGACACAAACACCGAGCTCAAACGGTCGAAGCTGATGATGCCGTCGGGCTTGGGGTAAATGATTTGCGGGCAATCTTTGGCCAGCTTCAAACTGTTGTGATCGGCCGTGGTGCGGCGCAGGGTCCACGGCGCGGTTTTGATGCCCAGGCGCGGCAGCAGCCACTGCTCTACAAACGTCATCACGCTGCCAACGTAGAAGCCTTTTTTGAACCACAGCTTGAAGTTGCGCGCTTGGTGCAGCTCTGCGTGCAGCCAGCTTTTCTCAAACGCGGCCGGGTAGGTATTCAGGTCGTCGTGCTGACGTCCCGCCACTACGGCGTCAAACGCGGCGTCGGCCACCAACATGCCGGTTTTGATGGCGGCGTGGCTGCCCTTGATGCGCGATGCATTCATGGTGCCGGCTTCGCAGCCGATGAAGGCCCCGCCCGGGAACACCATCTTTGGCATGCTGGCCAAACCGCCGTTGTTGATGGCGCGCGCGCCGTAGCTGATGCGTTTGCCGCCTTCAATGTGGGCCAACACCGCAGGGTGTTTCTTCCAGCGCTGCATTTCTTCGAACGGGTTGAGCCACGGGTTTTTGTAGTCCAGGCCCATCACAAATCCAAGGGTGATTTTGTTGTCTTGCAGGTGGTACAAAAATCCGCCGCCGAAGGTGCTGGTGTCCATCGGCCAACCGGCGGTGTGAACCACTTTGCCGGGCTGTGCTTTGGCAGGCGGAACTTCCCATAATTCCTTGATGCCGATGGAATAGCTGGCCGGTTCGCGGTTGGCGTCGAGCATGTATTTGGCAATCAGTTGCTTGCCCAAATGGCCGCGCGCGCCTTCGGCAAACACGGTGTACTTGGCGTGCAACTCCATGCCCAATTGAAAGCCGTTTCCAGGCTCGCCCGACTTCTCAACACCCAGGTTGCCGGTGGCCACGCCTTTGACGGCACCGGCCTCGGTGTAAACCACTTCCGCTGCGGCGAAGCCCGGGAAAATCTCCACGCCCAAAGCCTCAGCCTGCGTGGCCATCCAGCGCACCACATTGCCCAAGCTGATCACATAGTTGCCGTCGTTGTGCATGCAGTTCGGCACCAATGCATCAGGAGTGCGAAAGCTGCCGGTCTCAGAGAGGATGTGAACGTCGTCGCCCGTCACCGGCTGGTTCAGCGGCGCCCCGAGTTCTTTCCAATTCGGGAAGAGTTCGGTGATGGCTTTTGGGTCCATCACCGCGCCGCTCAAAATGTGCGCGCCGGGCTCTGAGCCTTTTTCCAGCAGCACCACCGACACCTCTTTGTTTTGCGCTGCCGCCAATTGCTTGATGCGGATGGCCGCGGCCAGGCCGCCGGGCCCGCCGCCCACGATCATCACGTCGTATTCCATGGCTTCACGGGGGCCGAATTTGTCGAGGATGGCTTGCGGGGTCATGCGATGTTCCTTGCGCTTGGGTTGACTCGAGTTTAGCGGGCTACATGCAAAAAAGAACGGTCGTGCTTTTTAGTCTGTCTTTTGAATAAGCGCTTGCGCCCAATGCGCGCTTTGACCTCCGATAAACGACTTGCTCAGCAAGCCCAGATCGAGCGATTGAGTCGCAGGTCGCGTGCTATCTTCAAATCACTTTTCCTCGCTACTTTCACTGCCTTCAGAAAGACAAAACCATGAGCTACAACATTGACCTGTCAGGCCGCGTGGCCCTCATCACCGGTGCATCGAGCGGCCTGGGCGAGCAGTTCGCCAAGACCTTGGCGGGCGCTGGTGCGGCCGTGGTGCTGGCCGGTCGCAGGCTAGACCGCTTGAAAACCTTGCGCGCTGAAATTGAAGGCGGCGGCGGTGTGGCCCACGTGGTGGAAATGGACGTCACCGATCACCACAGCATCAAGGCCGCTGTGGCGCACGCCGAAACCGAAATGGGCGGCATCGACATCCTCATCAACAACTCGGGCGTCAGCACCACGCAAAAACTGGTGGACGTGACCGAAGAAGACTACGACTTCATCTTCAACACCAACACCAAAGGCGCGTTTTTTGTGGCGCAAGAAGTGGGCAAGCGCATGTTGGCGCGCGCCAAGGGCTCGGCACCCGGCACCTTCACCGGTGGGCGAATCGTCAACATCGCGTCGATGGCCGGCATCAAGGTGCTGGGGCAAATTGGCGTGTACTGCATGAGCAAGGCAGCCGTGGTTCACATGACCCGCGCCATGGCCTTGGAGTGGGGCAAGTTCGGCATCAACGTGAACGCCATTTGCCCGGGCTACATCGACACCGAAATCAACCACAAGCATTGGCAAACCGAGCAAGGCAAACGCCTGATCGACATGCTGCCGCGCAAGCGCATTGGCCATCCGAAAGATTTGGATTCAGTGCTGATGATGGTGTGCGCCAACGAAAGCCACTTCATCAACGGCGCGGTGATTCAGGCCGACGACGGCTTCGCGATTTAGGTTTTTGTAAACGATGAGAGAACTCACTCCACTCGCAGCCCGCCGAGATTTGAAAACCAGATGAGAGAACTGACTTCGCTAGAAGCCCGAGTGGTGGGCGTGCTGTTCGAGAAAGCCCTCACCGTGCCCGACAGTTACCCGTTGTCCTTGAACACGGTGGTGTTGGCCTGCAATCAAAAAACCGCACGCGACCCGGTAATGAACGCGTCTGAAGCCGACGTGCAAACTGCCCTTGAAGCGCTGAAAACGTTGAACTTGGTGTTCGAGCGCAGCGGCTCTCGCGTGACCAAGTACGAGCACAACATTGCCCGCAGCATGGCGCTGCCGGGCCAGTCGGTGGCGCTGTTGGTGACGTTGATGTTGCGCGGCCCGCAAACCAGCGCCGAGCTTCGCGGCAGCACTGAACGCTTGCACCGATTTGCCGATGTGTCGTCGGTGGAAGGCTTTTTGGTCGAGCTGGCCGAGCGCTCGGAAGACAAGGGTGGCGCGCTGGTGGTGAAGCTGCCGCGCGCTTCTGGAGCGCGTGAAGCGCGGTGGGCGCATTTGCTGTGCGGCGATGACTTTCCCGCAGCCGGTGGTGTCGGTGGTGGTGAGACTGGCGGCGATGATTTCGTGGCAATCAGCGAACTGGGCGTTTTCAAATCTGAGCAAGCAGCGATGGCCGATGAAATTCAAACCTTGCGTGCGCTGGTCGAGCGCTTGTATGCCGAACTTGGCATCGCACGCAGCTAAAAACAGAACAACCTGACCATGCGCATCGAAATTCCCGACCACAAAAAGCTCGTTTTCGAGATGACCATGCCCATGCGCTGGGGCGACATGGACGCGATGGGCCATGTCAACAACACCATCTACTTTCGTTACTTGGAAACGCTGCGCATTGAGTGGGCGCGTAGCATTGGCTTGCCGCTGAACAAAGACGGCGAAGGCATCGTCATCATCAATGCGTTCTGCAATTTTTTGATCCAGTTGGAGTACCCCCGGCGATGTGTTGGCGAAGATGTACGTCGCCGGTGCCGGGCGCAGCAGCTTTGACACCTACGCCACGCTAGAGCGGCTGGACATGCCCGGCGTGATTCATGCATCTGGCGGTGCCACCAC
>JANPNT010000297.1:0-1708 GCA_031427655.1 Burkholderiales bacterium | reverse complement strand
CAAGGCCACGGTGCTGGCGGATTTGCTCACTGCGGTATTGCCAGACCCACCTCCAGCAAGATGCCCCACCACATCGGTTTCCCGTTTCGTGCTGTAGATCGCTTTGAGCAGCCGCTCCGCCGTGGCCTGGCCCAAATCGGGGCTGTCGTCAAACCGGTAGATCACCAACGACAGCGCGCTACCCGACCGCTCGGAGCGCCTTTCTTCGCGCCGCAGCTCTTTCAAAAATGTATTCAGTGGCAGCGCGTCGTCCGCCGCTGCGGCAGGCGGCGAGGCCGAGGGCTGGCTGTTCATGAAGTAGCTGGCTTGCGGGGTTTGGGCGGCACAGGTCATGGAGGAAGTGACAACCGCAGACGCAGACGCACACACACCAAAGCCCGACGAAAAAGGAGCCGAGTTCGCTGCCGATCTGTTCTTGATGCCCATCTGCCGTTCTCCGTTTTCAGGCTTGGTGCTGCACTGACTGTTGGCGTCGATTGAACGCGGCGCTGACTGCAACGTCGTTGAGCGTTCTCAATCAAACCGCGAGTGCTTGCGAACAACATCGGTGTCAGCGCGAAGCCAAGGCAAAGCGCGCAGGAAGGGGTCGGTCATGGACAACGTGTTGGAAGGCTTTGTCGCCAAGCTGCGGCGCCTGGGCAGGTTGTGCGCCAAGCGGCGCTGGCTGGCCCTGGTCGTGAGCTCCAGCACCGTGGCGGCAGCCGCTTTGATCATCAACACCGCGCCCGACCGCTTTGAGTCCACGGCGCGCGTTTATGTGGACACCCAAACGGTGTTGAAGCCTCTGATGGCCAGCCTGACCTTCCAACCCGACATCGACCAGCAGGTGAAGATGTTGGCCCGAACGCTGATCTCGCGCCCCAACATCGAGACGCTGGTGAAAACACCCGGGCTGGAATTCAAGACTTCAGCGCCTGGTGAAATGGAGGCATTGGTGTCGCGCCTGATGAGCGAGATCAAAGTGGTGCCCACCACCGCAGGCAACTTGTACGAGATCACTTACCGCGAGGCCAGCCCACAGCGCGCCAGGCGTTTGGTGGAAGCCACGGTGAACTTATTCGTCAACACCGGAGCCTCAGCAAAGAAGCGCGACTCCGAGGAAGCCGGGCGTTTCATTGACGAGCAAATTCGCACTTACGAAGCTCAACTGACGCAGGCCGAAAACCAGGTCAAACAATTTCGAATCCGCAACTTCGGTGTGTCGGGCGTGTCCAACCAAGACTACTTCGCACGCGTTTCGGTGCTCACCGAACAAGTGAACAAGTTGCGCGCCGAACTGCTGGCCGCCGAGCGCGCACGCGCGTCGTACAGCCGAGAGTTGGCCTTGGAAGACCCTCAATTGCCGGTGCTCACGCCAGCTGTGTTGGCCGTAGCGACCGATCTGGAGTTGCGGCTGACAGCCAAGAAAAGTCAGCTCGACGAACTGTTGCGCCGCTTCACTGAAGCGCACCCCGAAGTCATCAATGCCCAGGCTGCCGTCGCACAACTTGAGGCCGAAGCAAGGCGCGTGGCTGCCGCAGCGTCGCAAGAGCGCATCGTCCCGAAGCTTGGCAAGGCCGCAACCAGTCCGGTGTATCAAAAACTGCGCTTGTCATTGGCGGAGTCAGAAGCCGTGGTGGCGGCGCTGCAATCGCAGCTGTCCACCCAAACGGCGCAGCTCAGTGAGGTGCGAGGCTTGGCAGGTCGCATACCGCAAGTCGAAGCCGAG
>JANPNT010000296.1:0-1513 GCA_031427655.1 Burkholderiales bacterium | reverse complement strand
CCGGTTGCAAGCTATATTGCCCGCCACAGCCTCTATCAAGGCCAATAAACACTATCTCAGGAGCTGAATGGACATTCGTAAATTGCAACGCTGTATCGTTGATTCGCTGGAAGACGTTAAAGGCCAAAACATCATGGTCTTCGACACCGAACATTTGTCGGCCTTGTTCGAGCGCGTCATCATTGCCTCGGGCACCAGCAATCGGCAAACCAAAGCGCTTGCCGCCAGCGTTCGCGATGCAGTGAAAGAAGGCGGTTTCGGCAGCTCGCGCACCGAAGGCGAAGCCAACGGCGAATGGATCATCGTGGACTGCGGCGCTGCCGTGGTTCACCTCATGCAGCCCACCATCCGTGAGTACTACCGTCTGGAAGAAATCTGGGGCGACAAGCCGGTGAAGATGAAGATCGACAACGCACCGGTCCGTTTGGTCAAAGCCTCCGAAGCTGAAACGCCTGCGGCTGCCAAGAAGGCGGCGGCGAAGAAAGTTGCAACGAAGAAGGCGGCTGTGAAAGCTGAGCCTGCGAAGAAGGCTGTTGCCAAAAAGGTTGCCGCCAAGAAACTCGCCGCGAAAACTGTCGCCAGCAAGACGGTCGCCAAAGCGCCTGCGCGCAAAACCGCAGCACCGCTGACCGCGGTTGCCAAGCGAGCCGCCGCCAAGCGCGCTGCGCCGGTGAAGTCGGGAATCACACGCACGGCGGGTGTCAAAACCGCAGCCAAAACCCCCATGATGGTGGTGGCCCCAACCAAGAAGGTCATGGCCAAACAAGCTGCGGACAAGAAGGCGCCTCCGAAGCGCAAGGTTGCCACCCAATCCATTGCCAAGCGGGCCGCGCCTAAAAAGTGAAGCTGCTCCTGGTCGCTGTCGGGCAGCGCCAGCCGGCCTGGACTGAGACGGCCTACGACGACTTCGCCAAGCGCTTTCCTCCCGAAATGCGCTTGGAGCTGAAGGCCGTCAAAACAGAAACACGCGGCTCGAAAACACCCGATCAATTGATGGCCGCCGAGGCCGCGCGCTTGGGTGCCGCACTGCCGAAAGGCGCGCGCCGTGTGGTGTTGGACGAACGCGGGACTCGCCTGACCACCGTTCAGTTGTCGCAGCGCATGAAAGTTTGGATGGGCGATGGCCGCGACGTGGCCTTCATCATCGGCGGCCCCGACGGTTTGGACCCCGGTCTGAAGCAAAGCGCCGACGAAACACTGCGTCTTTCCGATCTCACCTTGCCACACGCCTTCGTGCGCGTGTGGCTCGCCGAAGCGCTTTATCGTGCTTGGACGGTGATGGTGAATCATCCATATCACCGCGAGTAGTTCCTTGACTCCCTCCTCCTTGACGCAGGAGGGCGGGGGAGCAGGTGAAATCGTTGAACATCAGCGGTCTGACGGATGCGTTTTCAACGCTTTTCCAGCCTCCCCATCAAAGGGAAGGAGCCACACCAACTTTCTCCCTGTCATGGGAGCAAAACCCATGTCCTTTATCTACCTCGCCTCTCAAAGCCCACGCCGCGGCCAGCTC
>JANPNT010000295.1:0-3271 GCA_031427655.1 Burkholderiales bacterium | reverse complement strand
TCAATGAGCTGCTGAAGAAAGATATCGAGCTGATTGAGGTGGCGAAGTAGGCGGGCCGGGAACGAGGTCTGGCCCAGATTAGTTTCAAGTTAAAGGCTTGGCCGTCATGAACCCCTGCCGCTGCAAGCAACCAAGACTTCCTCAATCCGAGCACCGGCTTGCTTCATTGAGCGACACACAAGGCGCTCGGCTTCGGTAACTTCGACTTCCTCGACTCCCTCGGGTGTTCGCCCGGACCGAACCCGTACCGTTGGCTGATTTGGCAGGGATAGCTTGCCAAGACAGTCAAAGGCGCCAGCATCGACATTCCACCTTGCTATTGCCGCATTTAAGAGCGCTTTCGACGCCGCGTCAGAACGGCTGCTGAGCCAACCATACAGACCGAGCACGCACAAGCCCGCGGTGACTGCACCAACCGTAATCGAGAGGCGCTTCTGTGGGCATGCCGATGATGGCGCGAATTTTGCGTAACTCTAAACCATGAGCATCAGCGCCGTCCTCCGCATCGTCATCGTCGCACCGGAGTTGGGCGACGTGCAGTCTGAGGGCGAAGCTGAACGCTCGCGCAGCTTGCGCATCGGCCTGCTGCAGAACGGTTACAACATCGTGGCCGTGCTGCCCGCCGACGTTTTCTTGCCCGACCGGCTGGCGCAAATCAGCCCTGACATGATCATCGTGGACGCCGAAAGCGAGGCGCGCGACACGCTGGAACATGTGGTGATGGCCACCCGGGATGCGCGCCGCCCCATCGTGCTGTTCACCAACGACGACGACACGACGCATGTGCGCGACGCCATCGCGGCGGGTGTGACGGCCTATGTGGTGGCGGGCTTGGCGGCCGAGCGCGTGAAGCCAGTGCTCGACGTGGCGTTGGCGCGCTTTCAGCACGAAGAGGAATTGCGCCGCGAACTGACCGATGCGCGCAGCCAGTTGTCTGACCGTAAAACCATCGACCGCGCCAAAGGCATATTGATGAGCCGCCAGTCGCTGAGCGAAGAAGCGGCTTATGCGCGTCTTCGCAAAACCGCCATGGACAAAGGCCTGAAGCTGGCCGATGTGGCGCAGCGCATTCTGGATGTGGCTGATTTGCTTGCCTGATGCTGAAAGGCCAAGCGGGCCATGCACAAAACTTGTGCGCGATCAAGTCAACCGCTTTGGCACGCGCTTTGCTTCCTCAGTGCAAGAGGTCAACGGCGATCTCTCAAATTTTTTGGCGGTCACCACAGCGGGTGTTTGCCAACAGGACGACGGCGTCCCCACCAGCTCAGGAATTCCTGAATTCGTGCGGACGCCTTTTTGTTTGCCCTTTTGTTCTTCATTCGGCCTATTGAAAGTTTGAAACCATCATGAACAGCCCTCTTTTTGGAAAGCCCGACATGAGCCGTCGCACCCTTATCAAAGCAGCTGCCGCGGTGGCCACCACTGCGACGGCCGCGGGCATGGTTCCCGGTCTGCAAAGCGCGGTTTACGCGCAAGGCTCCGACAAGCCTGAGAAGGAAGAAGTCCGCATCGGCTTCATTCCTTTGACCGATTGCGCATCGGTGGTGATGGCCTCGGTGCTGGGCTTCGACAAAAAGTACGGCGTGAAGATCATCCCGACCAAAGAAGCCTCTTGGGCCGGTGTGCGCGACAAGCTGGTGAACGGTGAGCTGGACATGGCGCACGTGTTGTACGGTCTGATTTACGGCGTGCATTTGGGAGTCAGCGGCCCGAAAAAAGACATGGCGGTGTTGATGACCTTGAACAACAACGGTCAGGCCATCACGCTGTCTAAGAAGCTGGCCGACAAAGGCGCGGTAGACGGCCCCGGTTTGGCCAAGTTGATGGCCAGCGAGAAGCGCGAATACACCTTTGCGCAAACCTTCCCCACCGGCACTCACGCGATGTGGCTCTATTACTGGATGGCCAGTTACGGCATCAACCCGATCAAAGACGCCAAGGTCATTACCGTGCCGCCGCCGCAAATGGTGGCCAACATGCGCGTGGGCAACATGGACGGCTACTGCGTGGGCGAGCCCTGGAACCACCGCGCCATTGCCGATGGCATTGGCATTACCGGTGTGACCACGCAAGACATCTGGAAAGACCACCCCGAGAAGGTGCTGGGCACCACCGGCGACTTCGTCAAGCAGTACCCGAACACCGCGCGCGCTGTGATGATGGCCATTTTGGAGGCCAGCAAATGGATAGACGCGAGCCTGGCCAACAAAAACAAAATGGCCGAAACCATTGCCGACAAGAGCTACGTCAACACCAGCGTGGACGTCATCAACCAGCGCATCTTGGGCCGCTACCAAAACGGCATGGGCAAGACCTGGGACGACCCCAACCACATGAAGTTTTTCAACGACGGCGCGGTCAATTTCCCTTACCTGTCTGACGGCATGTGGTTCCTCACCCAGCACAAGCGCTGGGGCCTGATCAAAGAGCACCCGGACTATTTGGCAGTGGCCAAACAGATCAATCAGGTGGAGCTTTACAAACAAGCGGCCAGCGCACTGAAAGTGAGCGTGCCGAAAGACGTCTTGCGCAGCAGCAAGATGATTGACGGCGTGGTGTGGGACGGCAAAGACCCGAAAAAGTACGCCGACGGTTTTGCGGTCAAGGCTTGATTTACCCCTCGTTCGATTTCAAAGGAGACTGTCATGGTCAGTGCCGTTTTTCACTCGCCTTCTGAAGCCAGCGCGGAGCTTCGGATGAAGTCCGACAGTTTGGCGGATGGGGTTACAGCCCCGAAGGCCACGCCCACTCCCGTCACCACAGTCGTGAAGGCTCCGCGCGTCCAGTACGACTGGAACGCCTTGGCGCTGAAGGTGTTGCCACCGCTGTTTGGCGTCGCCCTGCTGGTGGGAATATGGGCGCTGCTGACGATGAAAAGCCAGACCTTCCCCACGCCTTGGGCCACGTTCAAAGAAGCCGTGGTTGTGTTCTCGGATCCGTTCTACATCAAGGGCCCGAACGACCAAGGCATCGGCTGGAACATCTTGTTTTCGCTGGAGCGTGTGGCCGTGGGCTTCGGCTTGGCGGCTGCCGTGGGCATACCGGCGGGCTTCCTGATCGGTCGTTTCAAAGTGCTGAACAGCATGGTGTCGCCGCTCATCAGTTTGCTGCGGCCGGTGTCACCGTTGGCTTGGTTGCCGATTGGTTTGTTGGTGTTCAAAGCGGCCAACCCTGCGGCCATTTGGACCATCTTCATTTGCTCGATCTGGCCCATGATCATCAACACCGCCGTGGGCGTACAGCGCGTTCCAGCTGATTACCTCAACGTGGC
>JANPNT010000294.1:0-3877 GCA_031427655.1 Burkholderiales bacterium | reverse complement strand
GCCAGTCGCGCGTAGTGTTGGGCTTGAAGAAGCTGAACGCAAACATCAGGAACAGCGCCGAATTGAGGACGACCAGCGTCCACAGTCCGTAGCCCGAGGCATCGTGCGTCATGGCCGTTCTCCGGTCTTGCGCGTTGGCGTTGGGGTTGTCGTTAGCGCTGGCGTGTCGGAGTCTTGATTGCCGCCTCCGTGACCTGCGTGACCTCCGTGCATGAACAGGTGCATGAACGGGCAGGCCAGCAGCAACAGGAATGGCAGCGCGCCGAGGAAGTGGGCGCGGTGCTCGCTGAGCAGAAAGTACGCGGCCACCGCGCCGAACACCAACAGGCCGAGCGCGTAGCGGGTGCGCCAGAACGGCGGCGCGCTGTCGGCGTCTCGATGTTGAACGTGAGCATGGTCGTGGTTCATCTGGCGTCTCCAAGGGTCAAGTTGCGCGTGGGTGTGCGTGTGGGTGTGTGTGGGTGCGTGTGCTTCGATATGTGCGTGCCACGTCCATTCGTCGTCACGCCCGAACGCGAAAATTAACCATCATTCCGGCGTCTTCGTGCTCCAGGTTGTGGCAATGGAACAGGTAGGTCTGGTCGCCGGGGAAGTCGTGTGCAAAGTCAATGGCGATGCGCACGGTTTCGCCGGGCCACACCAGCAGCGTGTCTTTCCAACCGAGGTCGCTCACCGTGCGCCCGCTGCCAAAGCGCGCCTGGGTTGACATCTGCGGCGGGCTGCCTGAGCGCTCCAGCACCTGGAACCCGAATCCGTGCAGATGCATCGGGTGCGGCATGCCCATCGCCGGGTTGCTGATGCGCCAGATTTCCACCGCGCCGCGCTTCACCTCAAAGGCGATCTCGTCCATGCGAAAACTCAAGCCGTTGATGAGGAAGCGCATGGCCTGCATCGACAGTTTGATGTTTCGCTCGGCTGCGCCTTCGGTGCGGATTAGCTTGACCTCGGACAGCACGGCGGGCAGCGTCGGCGCAACACGTTCACCCGCAGTGACCGCGAGTTTCAGCACGTTAAATGCCGCGCCCTGCTCTAGCCGCGACGAACTCATGCTGCGCATCATTTGGTTCATGCCCTGGCCGCTCATGCCGGTCATCCCGCCCATCCCGCCCATGCCGCCCATGCCACCTTCGTTCTCCATCGCATCGAAGGCCAAGCTCTTGAGGAACACCGTGTCGCCGGGCTGCGCTTGGCCCGCGTCGAACACCACATCAAGGCGTTCACCGGGGGCCAAAAAGGCTTCGCTCACGGTCTCGGGTCGCTCGATCAAACCGCCGTCGGTGCCGATGACGGTGAACGGCAGCGGTGTGACGCCCTTGACGAACGCCAAGCGGTAGATGCGCGCGTTCGATCCGTTCAGCAAACGCAAGCGGTAGGTGCGCGGCATAACGCTGAGCACCGCATTGGGTGTCAGGTTGGCCAGCACGATGTCACCGAGCCAGCCCATCATCGACTCGTTCGCATTGGGCCGGTACACCAACGCGCCTTTCGCGTCGAATTTTTTGTCCTGGATGACCAACGGAAGGTCGGTCACACCCAGCTTCAGGTCGAGTGCTTTACCCAGCTTGCGCTGGTCTTCGTCGTCGACCAGAAAGAAGCTGGCCAAGCCGTTGTAGGCCTGCTTGGCGGTCAGTTGGTGGGCATGCGTGTGGTACCAGTAGGTGCCGCCGCGATTGCGCACGCTGAAGTCGTAGTCGTAGCGCGCGCCCGGCGCAATGGTGTCGCCTGGATGCCCGTCCATCCTGGCGGGCGTATGCAAGCCGTGCCAATGAATGATGGTCGGCTCGGTCAGCGCGTTGTCCAGGCTGGCGGTGAAACGCGCACCGCTTTCAATGCGCAGGATGGGGTTTTGGTAAGCCTGCCCCGCTTGCTCGGTCTGGTACAGCAGGAACGGTGACGGGGCTTGCGACGGCGGGCCGGGCAGCAACGGAAAACTGGCCGCCGTGGCGCGGATTTTCAGCGGCCCTGCCACGTCCAGCACACCGAATGGCCCGCTGGCCACCGGAATGAAAAGCTTCTGCTGGAAGTTCTCGGCGGCCACCGGATCGAAGGGGTAGTGACGAAACGGTCCGCCGCGCACCGACTGCGATGCCCGTGTTCCGAAATACCACCAGGTGGCCCCACCGGCTGCAGCCGCGGCGACGGCACCTGCCAGGATGTTGCGTCGTTTCATCATGCCGGTGTCTCCAAGGCAGGCGCTTTCAAGGCCGGTGTTCGCAGCGCAGAGCGCACGCGCTCCAGCCGCTGGCGGACCTCATGTGCAACGCTCGCCACCTCGGGGTTGCTGGTCATTTGCAGCACGGCCACCGGGTCCATGAAGCCAACCACCAATCGGCCCTGCGCGTCCACGCGCACGACCACGTTGCACGGCAGCAGCAAGCCGATGTCGGGCTCGGCCTCCAGCGCGCGGTGGGCCAGCGGCGGATTGCAGGCACCCAGGATTCGGTAGGGCCGGCCGTCGATGCCGAGCTTGGCCTTCATCGTGGCCTGCACGTCGATCTCGGTGAGGATGCCGAAACCCTCGACCTTGAGCGCCTCGGTCACCAGCGCGATAGCTTGCGCGAAGTCCTGCGGCGGCAGGATGCAGTGGAAGCCGTAATCAGAAGCAGGCATCGCGTTGTTGTGGGGGTGGTTCATGACGGCGCCTTCACTGCTTGGCCGGTGACTGCGGAAGACGATCGGCCATCATCTCCATCATGGTCTGCATCATGTCCATGCGCTGCTCCATCTGGGCTTGGCGCTGGGCCATGTCGGCGGGCGAAGCCTTGGGGCCAGACATTGCGCCTATGCCGCCCATGCCTTTCATCATGCCCATGCCGTCTTGCATGGACTTCATGTGGTCGGCCATCAAGGCATTGCGCTCTTCGGGCGTCTTGGCGGCCATCATCTTGTTGTGCATTTCCTGCATGGCCTTCATTTGGTTGGCCATTTGCGCCATCTCGGGCGTGGTCTTGTCGGGCATCGACTTGGCGGTGGCGGCAGAAGCCGAACCCGCCGGGTGATGGCCCTTGTGCAGGTCGTGCTGTGCGGCCCAAGTGGGCGCACTCATGCCGATGAGCGCTGCAGCGATGGAAAGTGGGCGAACGAGTTTCATGGGTGACTCCTGGTCGGTTAACAAACGGATGAGCGATGTGGTCGGTGCAGCGCAACGTGCGCAAGCAGGGCTTCTTTTCGGCTCGTGTTCTGCGCTCGTGCGCGTGCACGGAGGCGAGCCGAACAGAAGATCGACGCAGACCAGCGAGCACGAGGGCTGCGGATCTGGCGTCGCGGCGGCTACAGCGCCAGTCGCGAGTAGCGAACCCTGAGCGGCGGACCGGTGATCGGTATCGCCAGGTCATCCCGTCGGCGAAGTGCCGTGATCTCGCGCGCTGATCCAGTCCAAAGGGTCGTGAGCAGTGACACCGGACCAGGGTTGATGTCGCCAGTGTCCAAGGGCACCTTTACCAAAGAACGTGTGCCGTCGTCGCAAACCTTCAGGCACGATTCTTTGGTGTTGTCTGCTTCATCGTGATGAGCGAGGTTTGTGGTGGGCTCATCGGCCAACTGTGCAGACCCATGGAAATGCACTTCATGTGTTTGCAGCAAGCAGGCATTTGCGACTCCTGAGCCCAGGGCGAACAGCCACACCACCAACATCGCCAACGCAATGTGGCGCTTGGAGCGGGTGGGGGCAAAGAAATTCATGGGGAGTGCGGCAGAGGCTGAGGCAACTCTAGGTGTGATGCGCGGCTGAATTGTTGATCTGCGTCAAAGCACAGACAGAGCGCATTCAACCAACGCGCTCTCTAATTTGCCGAGCACACCGCATCAGCGCCGTCACTGAGTGCTCCATCGACCAGACAGCAACGCGAGTCACCTTCACATTTGTACGGTGCCTCTG
>JANPNT010000293.1:0-3875 GCA_031427655.1 Burkholderiales bacterium | reverse complement strand
CCATCCCAACCTTCCCCCTCGCAGGTGGAAGGAGCGAATTCGCGCTTTGGACAGTCAAGGGCGTGAGTGGAGGCTCGAACACAGCTCGGACAAATTTGAGCTCCTGACCTTTATGCAGACGAGCAGGTCAGATATGTATTGAGCGCCTTTGCTTTGGTGACTTTAATTTGGCGCAGCAAATGAAAGTTACTCGCCTGCCGGGGCGAGACCCGGCGCGGTGCACCGCACGCGGTAACTCAAGCAAAAGCAAAAGGAACCACTGGGCCCAAGCAGCAGCGGCAACAATCGCGTCATGCCCCAAAACGCCGCCGCAGCAGCACCCACCCCCAAATTCGTCACCGGCTCCACCCTCCAGCACGTCATCAACATGACCGCCGCAGGCTCGGTGGGCTTGATCGCGGTATTCGCCGTCGACGTACTCAACCTGTTCTACATCTCGCTGCTCGGCCAAAAAGAACTCACGGCGGCAGTCGGCTACGCCAGCACGCTGCTGTTCTTCATGCTCTCGCTGGCCATCGGTCTGTCGATTGCCGTGGCGGCGCTCACCTCGCGCGCCATTGGGCGTGGTGACCGCGAGCAGGCCAAGCGTTTGGCGGGTGCTTCGCTGGTATGGATGGTGGGCAGCACGGCGCTGGCGTCGGCGGTGCTGTTTCCGTTTTTGCCTGCCGCGCTGCAACTGTTAGGGGCCAGTGAGGTGACTGCCGAATTCTCGATGCGTTTGTCGAGAATTTTGCTGCCGTCTGCGCCGCTGCTGGCTGCTGGTATTTGCTTGGCCGCGCTGCTGCGATCGGTGGGCGATGCACGACGCGCCATGTACGTCACCTTGGGTGCGGGGCTGGCGGCGGCGGTGCTGGACCCGCTGTTTATTTTTGCGCTCGGTTGGGGTTTGGACGGTGCCGCGCTGGCCACGGTGGTCGCTCGGTTTGTGATGCTGGGCGTGGGTTTGCACGGCGTGCTGCATGTGCACAAGCTCTACGCCCGCCCCAACGCGGCCACGCTGCGCGCCACCTTCAAACCGTTTTTCGCCATCGGCTTGCCGGCCGTGTTGACGCAAGTGGCCACGCCGGCGGGAAATGCTTTTGTGACGCGGGCGATGGGCCCGTTTGGTGACAGCGCGGTGGCCGGCTGGGCGGTGGTGGGGCGCATCACGCCGGTGGCGTTTGCCGTGGTGTTTGCGTTGTCGGCTTCGGTGGGCCCCATCCTCGGGCAAAACTTGGGAGCGCAGCGCTTTGAGCGTGTGCGCTCCACCATGAACGACAGCTTGAAGCTGGTGTTGGTTTACGTGCTGGCGGTGTGGGGCGTGCTGGCGCTGAGCAGCCCCTTCATTGCCGATGCGTTTCAGGCCGAAGGTGCGGGGCGCGATGTCATTGTTTTTTTCTGCACTTTTGTGGCGGGCAGTTTCGTCTTCAACGGGGCCATGTTTGTGGCCAATGCGGCCTTCAACAATTTGGGTTTTCCGCTGTATTCCACCGCGCTGAATTGGGGCCGCGCTACGCTGGGCGTATTGCCTTTCATTTGGTGGGGCGGCACGCATTACGGTGCGCGCGGCGTGTTGGCAGGGTCGGGCTTGGGCGTGGTGATGTTTGGCGTGGCGGGCGTGTGGCTGTGCTTCAGGGTGATGCGAAATTTAGAGTCAAAAAACGCGCCGGTTGCGGCCAGTTTGCAAGGGGCTGAAGCCGAAGTCATTGCGAGCGCGCAACACAATCCCGTGCCATGACTGAACTTTTGGGCCGCGCCTTCGGAAGTGCCTTGAGTCGTACCTTCGGCCCGTGGGTGCGCAGCGTCAACCCCGCCTCGCTGCGCGCCGATTTGATCGCCGGTGTGTTGAGTGCGCTGCTGGTGCTGCCACAAGGTTTTGCGTTCGCCTCACTGGCGGGCTTGCCGCCCGAGTACGGGCTTTACACCGCTTTGTTGCCCTGCGTCGTGGCGGCGCTGTTGGGGTCTAGCTGGCACATGGTCACTGGCCCCACCAACGCCAATTCGTTGGCGCTGTTTGCCACGCTCGCACCGTTGGCTGTTGTGGGTTCACCGGCTTACATCCAACTGGCTTTGGCGGTCACGGTGATGGTGGGTGTTATGCAGCTCCTGGTAGGTGCTTTGCGTCTGGGTTCGGCGGCCAATTTCATTTCGCCGTCGGCGCTGCGCGGCTTCATGACGGGCGCCGCGGCTTTGATTGCACTGCATTCGCTCATCGATTTTTTCGGCTTGGCGTCGCCGACCCAGCACGGCACGGGGGCGGTGTTGGCGCACCTCGGCGACAACCTGAGCCGCAGTGTTCCGGCGGCGTTGATCGTGGGCGCAGTGACGTTGGCCTTGGCGGTGGTTCTGAAGCGCCTGCTGCCGCGTTGGCCGTTCATGTTGATGGCATTGGTCGCGGGCAGTGCCCTGGCCTATGTGATGCCACGCAGCGCGATGGCGGTTTCGATCGGTGGTCCCGTCAAAGTGGTCGGCTCCATCCCCGCCATTTGGCCCGCGTTTCACTCGCCCGGCATCCCGTTTGAAAGCTTGCCCGAGTTGCTGTCCATCGCCTTCGCGCTGACCATTGTGGCCATGGGCCAGGCCATTTCTGTGGCCAAAACCATTGCTGCACGTTCGGGCCAAGCCATTGATGCCAACCGCGAGTTTCGCGGCCAAGGGGCAGCCAACATCGTGGGCGGATTCTTCTCTTGCTATGTGGCCTGCGGCTCGGTGAACCGGTCCATGCCCAACTTTGAGGCCGGTGCGCGAACGCCCTTGGCTGCTGTGTTTTCGGCGGTCCTGTTGTTGTTGTTGTTGGCCTTCACAGCACCCCTGTTGTCGCACATTGCCTTGCCCGCGATTGCTGCGCTCTTGCTGCTGGTGGCGTGGTCCTTGTTCGACATCCCGGGCTGGAAAAAGCTGTGGCAACAAAGCCGGGCCGACTTCAGCATTGCCGCCGTCACTGCGTTGGCCACCGTGAGCATTCGCTTGGAAATGGCCATCTTGCTGGGCACCATGTTGTCGCTGGTGGTGTACCTGCACCGCACCTCACGTCCGCCGATTCGTGTGATGGGGTTTGACACGCCCGCAGGCGGGGCGGTGTCGGAGCGGCCCTTCGTAGTGCTGGCAAACGTCACAGAAGCCAGCGCACCGCGCAACGTCGCGCTGCCCGAGTGCCCGCAACTCAAAATGATCCGCATGGAAGGCGAGGTGTACTTCGGCGCGGTGCCGCATGTGTCCGATGCGCTGCGCGATTTGCGCGCTTCGCCCAACGCGCCCAAGCATTTGCTGGTCATGGCCAAAAGCATGAACTTCATTGACGCCGCCGCGGCCGATTTGTGGCGCGCTGAATTGACCGCGCGACGCGCCGAAGGCGGCGACCTTTACTTCCACCGTCCGCGTCCCGAGGTGCTGGCGTTCTGGCAGCGCGTGGACTATCTGACGGCGTTGGGCGAAGGCCACATCTTTGCCACCAAGCGTGCCGCCATTGCCACCATCTTCAACCGCTTGGACAAAGACGTTTGTGCGCGCTGCACGGTGAGGTTGTTTGACGAATGCCAGCAGTTGCCACCGGTCTCACCCGTGCAGCCCGTGCCGCCCGTGAGCGCAAGGCGCGCAGACCATTGAAATGCCTTAACGCGCCAAGGCGATGAATCGCGCCCCTTGGCTTGCCGCCCCCGAACGCGCATGTTTTTCATCTCATCAAAGCTGCGCCTGGTTTCATTCGATGCCGTTTCCAGGTCGGGCGAGCGCGCGCGCGGTCGCATGTTTGCTGGGCGCAACCCACACTGCCGTTTCTGGTTTGAACTGAAACTGGCCGCTTGAATCCGAAACATCACTGGCCTGTCTGGAGATCACGAAATAACCGCTCATCGATTCCGCCTGATGTTGACAGCGACATCAACGCTCATCCTTGC
>JANPNT010000292.1:0-5233 GCA_031427655.1 Burkholderiales bacterium | reverse complement strand
TTTTCCGAGACTTGAGAACTAGTGCCAGTGTGTCGATCGACGTGTAGTGGAAGATGCGATCGGGATGGGACATTTGTGGTCGACTAACAATGTTGATCAGAAGCCCGAGCGAGCGCGGTGGCGCCGGAGATATCACGACGTCGTCTAGGTTTGTTCACTCACCCTAGACATAGCTTTCGACTGTCACTTTGGTGGTTGGCACATTCTGATTGAAGCTGCCCCGGTTGGAGCGTCGTTTGTTGACCGGACTTTTGACCATCGTCTACTTGTGCGTCGTCCGGTGATCAGAGCACCTCAGCCGCCAACAAAAAATCCACAAACGCCCTGACCTTCGCCGACAGATGCCGGTTCTGCGGATACAGCAACGAGAACGGCCGAGTGCGTCCTGCGCAGGGCTTCAAAACTTCTTTCAATTCACCTTGCTCCAAAAACGGCGCGGTGATGAAGTGATACGTCTGCACCAACCCACCGCCAGCACGGGCTTGGCTGATGCAGCCCAACGGGTCATCGATCACACGAACCGGGCCGTCCACTGGCAACTCGACATCAACGCCGTCTTCGCGAAACAACCACGGCATGCCGCGGCCGGTACTGGGCAACACGAAGGGAATGCAGTCGTGCTGGCGCAAATCGGCCAGCGTCTTCGGTGTGCCGCGCTGCTTCAAATAGCTGGGCGCGGCAAAGACGCCGAGCGTGGCGTCTTCCAAGCGGCGGGCCACCAAGCGCGAATCGCGTGGCTCGCCCAAGCGGATGGCTAGGTCGTGGCCTTGTTCTACGAAGTCGATGTTGCGGTTGGAAATGTCGATGTCGAGCTTGACCTTGGGGTGCAGCGCCGTGAAGCGCGGCAAGGCGGGCAGCAGGCGAAAGTGGGCATACGTTGTGGGCACGGAGATGCGCAGCAAGCCGCTGACGACGGCCTGCTGACCCGTGACGGCCCGCTCGGCCTCCTCAATCTGCGCCAAGGCTTGCGCGCACGACGCGTGGTAGGCGCGGCCGTCTTCCGTCAAACGGATTTGCCGCGTGGTCCGAGTAAACAAACGCAGCCCCAAGCGCGCCTCCAGCCGCCCCACGGAACGGCTCACTGCCGCTGGCGTGACGCCCAAAAACTCAGCCGCTGCGGTGAAGCCTTCCAGCTCAGCGGCTTTGCAAAACATCTCGATGCTGCCGAGCTGAACGGGGTCGAAGGTGCGGCTCATGGGGTGTGTTGGATAAATTACGCGTTGTAATGAGTGAAGTGCTTGCTGCCTACTTTATCTTCAGTACATGCCTTCATAAAGTAACATTTTGAAGATGCGGTGTTCACCAAGCTCCGCAGCCCACCCACTCCACTTCAGGACTTCATATGAGTAAGCAAATTTTGATCATCACCACTTCCAATTCACAAATGGGAAACACAGGCAAAGCCACCGGCATTTGGGCCGAAGAGTTGGCGCTGCCCTACTACGCATTCATCGACGCCGGTCACAGCGTGACGCTGGCTTCGCCGTTGGGCGGCGCGGTGCCGATAGACGCAGGCAGCGTCAACGCGCAAGGCAGCAACCACGCGTCGGTAGACCGCTTTCTGCTTGACGCCCAAGCGCAAGCCGCCGTGGCCAGCACGTTGAAAGCCGAAGATGTGAGCGTTGCCCAATTCGACGCGGTGTTTTTCCCTGGCGGTCACGGCACGATGTGGGACTTGCCCACGGACGCCGGTGTGACGCGAGCAGTGGAAGAAGCGTTTGCTGCCAAAAAAATCATCGCCTCGGTCTGCCATGGCGCGGCCGGTTTGGTCAGCGCCAAGCGGCCCGATGGTTTGAGCATCGTCGCGGGCAAGCGGGTTAACTCATTCACCGATGCTGAAGAAGAGGCCGTCGGCTTGACCAACGTGGTGCCGTTTGAGTTGGAAAGCCGACTGCGCGCTATTGGCGGTGTGTTTGAAGGCGCAGCGAATTGGCAAGCGTTTGCTGTGCGCGACGGCTGGCTGATCACAGGTCAAAACCCGCAGTCTTCAGCCTTGGTGGCGCAGCATGTGTTGGCGGCCCTGGCGGAATAGCAACTTCTCGAACTGTCTAAGTTTCAGCATTTCTTGGGTATCACTACCTCCGTTCGGGCTGAGCGGCTGAGAGTTTTTTGAGCGTGACCGAGCAGCGCGCCAAAACGAGGCCGATCTAGGCGCAAAGCGCTGCCATAGCCGGGCTACGGCGAGCATTTGCAATGCCGAGCGGGCGTGTTTTGACGTGATGAGCGGGCATGATCGAAAGACTCTCAGCCTCTGAGCTGGTCGAAGCTTTTCTGCGATTGGAGCGGCACTCCCTTCGACCGGCTCAGGACCGTCGGAAATACAAGCTCAGTGCGAACGCAGTCTTTTCAATGCGAACGGGGTTGTGGGTGTGTCGCGAGTTCTCAGAAGAGCAATCGCGCTCAATCACGCTCAGGCGCAATCTGTTCCGCGTAGTCGTACAGCGCCGACAAAATTTCCTGACCACGTTCATCGCCGCGCTCTTCGGCGGCTTCGTTCAGTGTGTCGATCTGATCGAAGAAGGCTTGCAGCGTGGTGCTGCCTCCTGCGCCGTCGTGCAGGCGGTGGGCGCAATGCTCTTGCCACTGCGCTTGCTCGGCACCGGTCAGCGTGTCGGGGAAGTTGCGGGCGCGGTAACGGAACAGCAATTCGTTCAAACGGGCATCTGCAAATGCCGGGCGTTTGTCGGCCAGTTGCCCAGGGCTTAGGGTGCGCAGGCGTTGCAGGCTGCGGCGGTCGTCGTTGCCGATAAAGCCACCGTACAGATCCTCATCTGCGTCGGCCTTGGCCATGGGCGGCCGCTCGAAAACGGCTTGCCACATGCCAGACAGTTCGTGGCCTTTTTGAGCCAGCGCTTGTGCGTGAAGCAGACCCTGTTCGATATCGATACCCCACTTGGCAGCGGTGGCCGCGTTCAAGGTTTTCAAGTTCCCAATCACGATGGGCGACTTGTTGATGTGAATCGACTTCATCGGTAGTCGCGTCACGCCCTCGGGCAACTCATCGCGCTTGCTGAACATGCGCAGCCGGATGGCTTCCACACCCAGCGTGAACAGCTCGGCCGGGTCTTCCGATAAATCCCAAACAATGACCTCGTTTTTGTTGGTGGGGTGTGGCGCCAAAGGCCACACCAAGGCCATGCAACCGTGCTCGGTGCTGTACATGCCGGACACATGCAAAAACGGTTTGCCCACGCCCATTTCCTTGACCACTTCGTCTTTGCGGCGCAGCTTCAGGCAAAAGTCCCACAGCTTGGGGTTCACGGTTTTGATGAGCCTCGCCAGGGCCACGGTGGCGCGCACGTCTGACAACGCATCGTGCGCGGCGTCGTGGCTCAGGCCGTTGGCTGCGGTGAGGTGTTCCAGCTTGAACGACGGCTTGCCGTCTTCATGCAGTGGCCACTGCATGCCTTCGGGGCGCAGCGCCCAGGTCACGCGCACGACGTCGAGCAAGTCCCAACGGCCGCACTGGTTTTGCCACTCGCGGGCATACGGGTCGATCAAGTTGCGCCAAAACAAGTAGCGCGTGACTTCATCGTCAAAGCGTATCGAGTTGTAGCCCACGCCCACAGTGCCGGGTTGCGCCAGTTGGGCTTCAATCGCGTCGGCAAAGGCGTGTTCGGGCACGCCGCGTTCCAAACACATTAGGGGCGTGATTCCGGTGAGCAAACAGGCTTCGGGGTCGGGCAGGCTGTCAGGCGCGGGCTGGCAAAACACGTTGACCGGGTCGCCGATCTCGTTCAAGTTGGCGTCGGTGCGCACACCTGCAAACTGCGCCGGGCGGTCGCGGCGCGGCTCGCGGCCGAAGGTTTCGTAGTCGTGCCAGAAAAAAGTGTGATCGCTCATGCGAGCAAGATAACCCAAGCCCAAACTGCTGAGACAAGCGCGCGAGACAAGCTGCCCCCAAGTAATCCCCAATGTCGCCGTCAGCCTAATACCTCGACGATGCGCGCTGTCCAAACTAAGGAGTGACCCTCAATGAAACAAATTCAACGCCATCTGCAACTCACTGCCATCGCATCCGCTGTGCTGCTCGCTGCTTGCGGCGGTTCTGAAGATGCTGGCTCCAACCGGGGCGCTTTGCTCGACACGCCAGTGGTTTTGGCCACTCTGACTGCGGCGCAAATTGATTCGAGCACCGCTGCAAGCGGCTTGCAAGGCATCAGCGGCAAGGCCATTTGCGACGTGAAGGTGGTGTCGCTCAACTACCTCACACCCGGCGTCAAAAACGACACCACCAACGCGTCGGGCGTGTTGTTGATCCCTGTGGGCACAGCAGCCGCTTGCACAGCACCGAGCGCCTTGGTGGCCTACGCCAAAGGCACCGACGTGCAAAAACCGCGCACGTTGGCCAACCCGGCCGACGGCGAAACCTTTTTGCTGACCGCTATCTACGCCGCTCAGGGTTACAGCGTGGTCGCCACCGACTACATCGGCTACGCCAAATCGGGCTACAGCTTCCACCCATATTTGCACGCCGACTCAGAAGCCAGCTCGGTGTTGGATTCGATCCGCGCGGCGCGCTCGGCGTCCAATTTTCTGGGCTACGCGCTTTCGGGCAAAACCATGCTCACCGGCTACTCGCAGGGTGGTCACGCTTCGATGGCTGCGCATCGCGCGGGTGAAGCGGAAGCAGCGGCCGAGCTGAACATCGTCGCGGGCGCTCACTTGGCTGGGCCGTACAACCTGTCGGGTTCGCTGTCTAGCCCGACCGCGATTGCGGGCTACCAATTCTTCATACCCCTGCTCATCACCGCGTGGCAGAAGGTTTACGGCACGGTTTACACCGATGTGAAGTCAGTGTTCAAGACCCCGTACTCCGATTACATCGAAAACTTGCTGCCCACCAATCTGACGGTCGACGGCAAAACACTTGACTACAGCACGCTCATCACGACTGGCAAGCTGCCGGCAGGCCCTTCGCCCACCCAGGCACGCGATCAGCTCATGCAAGCTGCCTTCGTGGCCGATGTGGCCACCAGCAAAACCAACGGTGTCTATTTGGCTGCCTTGAAAAATGACTTGTTGGGCTGGAGCCCGAAGGCGAAAACCTTGCTGTGTGGCGGCGCGAGTGACCCGACCGTGCCACCCTCGCTTCATCAAACCGTCATGAAAGCCGACTTCGACAAGCGCGGCGTGACCACAGTGACTTCGGTCGACGTGGACGCGGCCATCCAAGCGGTTTACGGCGTGGCTGGCAAAGCCCCTACTGACCCGACCTCGGCTGCGTTTGCGA
>JANPNT010000291.1:0-4805 GCA_031427655.1 Burkholderiales bacterium | reverse complement strand
CCGCCGTGGCCCCCAAGAGATGCCACGTGTCGTTGACGGTACGCACCATCACCATCGCCGCTTGCACATTGGGGTTGCGATCCACCACCACAAACGCCTGCGTTGATGGGCTTGCCAAGCCCCCCTCGGCCAAAGCTTTTTCCACCAAACCTATGTAGCGCTGCAGGTCGGTGGCGGGCACTTCAAGTCGGCGGTCTACTTCGGCGGTGAACCGATCAGACCAATCACTCAAGCTGGCCGCGCCGTCCAACAGCGGTTGGGCAGCGCCTGCATAGCCCGTTAATGCAAAGCCCCCCGCCATCAAGCAAAACGACCGCCTACCGAAGTTGCCTTTCAAGCCGCTCATCCATCGACAGGCGAGTGGCCAGCGCGCTGGATGGCGTCGCTGAGTTGTCTGGCGTTGGCTGAATTCATGACCCAGTCTGTGCGACTTCAGCGCGTGGTGACTGTTCGGTGGCGCACACACTCGCAAGCCAGCCGAGTTCAGCCAAGCTCGGTGTCGATCACCTCAGGCCCTCAGATGCAGGCCGCATCCACACAAACAGCACGGCGGCCACCACGCTGAGCAGCGTTGCGACGCCAAAGGCCCAACGTGCATCGATGGTCCACAGGGCCCCCGCCACCAACGACGCAGGCAGGTAGAGCACGCCGGTCACAAAGTTGTAGGCACCCACGGCGCTGGCGCGATGCTCGGGCTCCAGGTCGACGATGAAGGCCTTGCTTTGTGAATCTTCGATGGCGTAGAAGACGCCGTACAGGGCGAACAAGGCAATCACTTGCCAACCCTCAGTGGCCCACAACAACGCGAGGTTGATGGCAGCAAACAAGCCGTAGCCGAGCAGCACCACTCGGCTGCGACCGGTCGCGTCGCCCAGCATGCCCACCAGCGGGGCGGCCACCACACACACCGCGTTGAACATGGCGTACAGCAGCACGGTGTCGGTCAGGCTGAAGCCCACCGCATGTGCTTTCAACAGCATGAAACCCAAGCTGTAGTAGGCCAGCGCGAACACGCCTGCTGGCACCAGGAAGCGCTTGAAGCCAGGGCTCAGCGCTTGCCAATTGGCGGCCACACTTTCGTGCTCATGTGGCTTGCCGGGTTGGTCTTTCATCAGCGCCAAAACCATCACAGCGAGCACCGCCGGAACCAAGGCAACCCAAAACAAGGTGCGGTAGGCACTTGCCGACTCGCCAAAGTAGCGCAGCAAACCGTACGCCACCAAGGGGCCAAAAACTGCACCGGCTTTGTCCAGTGCCTTGTGCGCGCCGAATGAATAACCGCGGCTGGCAGGGTCGGCCAGCGCCGAGAGCCATGCATCGCGCGGTGGCCCCCGAAAGCCCTTGCCCAAACGCTCAATCACGCGAAACGCGCTCAAGCCCACGATGGACGACGACACCAACAAGATGATCTTCGCCAGCGTCGAAAAACCGTAGCCCGCCAAGGCGAATACTTTGCGTTTGCCGCTGCGATCCGACAAGCGACCGGCCACGTAATTGAGTGACGACGCGGATAAATCCGCCAGCCCTTCGATCAAACCCAGCAAGGCGCTCGACGCCCCGGCCACGGTGGTGAAGAACACCGCGAACACGGAGAAAATGGCCTCGGAGCTGAGGTCGGTCAGGAAGCTGACGAAACCGAGCTTGAGCACTTCGGGGTTGAGCTTGGGTTTGGTTTTTTGGGTTGTTTTCGGCTTCACTTTGCTTGCCTTGTCTTCAGCGCCGACTGAAGCGCGAAATCAAGAGCGCCTGCGCGCTGTGACGAACAGAACAATGCCTGCTGCCGCCGCGCCGATGAGGCCCAGGTCGGGCGGCACGCTGAGCAGGGAGGCGGCCTGCGCCCACACAAAGCAGCACAGCACCGGAACGACGAGCGCACCGCGAAACACACCGTAGACCTGTCTGACGGTAAAGGGGATTGCCCATGACCGTCGAACTTAAGTGAAGTGCTGGCGTGCGGTCTGTGCGCTGCCGAACGGGGCGGGCATCTTCGCTGCCGGTTGACCGGGCGCAAGGCGGGCTGCGCCGTGCCCCGTACAAAGCGCCATGACGGCGCTGCAACTTCTGACCTACATCTGCGCGGCGCTGCTGCTTCAAGGTGCCGCAGGTATCGGTATGGCTGTTTGGCGCAAACGTGCGTTGCCCGTACCCACCGGCCCGCTCGATGATGCAAAAGCCCAAGCCACTTCCGCAAGTGCGTGGTCAGGGTGGCGCGACTTCCGCGTGGCGCGCCGCCAGTTCGAGGACGCCGCGAACAGCCAGTGTTCTTTCTATTTGCAGCCCATTGACGGCAAGCCGCTCGCAGCCTTTCGGCCTGGTCAGTACCTCACCTTCTCATTGGCGCTGGGCGACGAGCCCGGCAGCCCTGCGCACGGTAATGCGGTCACGCCGCGCAACCTGATCCGCTGTTACTCGCTCTCCGGCCCGCCCGACCCCACCGGCTATCGAATCACCGTGAAGCGCACGCCCTCGCCCGCCGGTCGGCCAGAGCTGCCTGCGGGTGCGTCGTCCAACCACTTTCACGACCGTGTGCAAGTCGGCGAGGTGTTGCAAGTGAAGGCCCCGGCAGGCCACTTCTTCATTGACGCTGACGCCAGCGCAGCGGCCGTTTTCATCGCGGGTGGCATCGGCATCACGCCGATGATGAGCATGCTGCAGTGGTGTGTGGCGCAGCAACCGCAGCGCCCGGTGCATTTGTTTTACGGCGTGCACAACAGCGCCGACCACGCGTTCAAGCCAAGCTTGGAAGCGTTGGCGCAGTCGCATCCAGCCTTCAAGCTGCACGTGGTTTACAGCAACCCTAAGCCCGATGACGTTCAGGGCCGCGACCACCAGCACGTGGGTCACATCAACTTGGAGTTGCTGCGGCGCAGCCTTCCTCATGGGCGACATCAGTTTTATGTCTGCGGGCCGCCGCCCCTGATGCAAAGCTTGGTGCCTGCGCTGCGCGAGTGGGGCGTCAATGAGCAGGACATCCACTTCGAAGCTTTCGGACCGGTTACGGTGCGGCCTGCCGGACCCACCACGAACGAGCCCTTGGCTGCTTCAGCGACATCTGCGACGTTGTTGGAAATTCGACTTCAGCGCTCAGGCCGCAGCTTGGTTTGGGACGGACAAGACGCCAACCTGCTCGACTTCGCCGAGCGCCACGGCGTGCCGGTGGATTCGGGTTGCCGATCAGGGAGTTGCGGCACCTGCGAGACCAAGCTCGTCTCGGGCACCGTGCATTACGCCGACAAGCCCGACCACGACATCGCCGCAGGCCACTGCCTGCTGTGCGTCGGCAAGCCGCAGTCGGCATTGGTGCTGAATGCCTGAGCCACGCAAGCCACCGAAGCCACCGGACATGAGCGCCGTGCGAGCCCGTCTGTTCAGCCGCGAGGTGGTGCCCTTCTACCTGTCGCTGATGGCGCTGGGTGCGGCGGCGTTGCTGTGTGATGCGGCGCTGCATTTTTTCAATGCCGTTTGGGTCGGTCGCTGGCTGGGCATTCCCGGCGTCTTGCTGATCCTGGTGTCGCTGACTTATTCCATGCGCAAACGCAAAATGATTCGCTGGGGCCAGCCTGCCAAGCTGTTGCGTTGGCATGAGTACCTGGCTTGGGCCGGATCCTTGCTGGTGCTGGTGCACGCTGGCATCCACTTCAACGCCATCTTGGGATGGCTGGCGGTGTGGGCGATGTTGATCAACGTGGCCAGCGGCCTCACAGGCAAGTTCCTGTTGGAGCGTTCACGACGCCGACTTGAGGCCGCACGGCAGGCCATGCGCGACCAGGGCCTGTCGCCCGAACAACTCGCAGCGCGCCTTTACTGGGACAGCCTGACTTTCGACGCCGTGAAGCGTTGGCGCTCGGTGCACTTTCCCATCACCTTGGCGTTCTTCGTATTGGCGTTGGCTCACATCGTGGCCGTGTTTCTGTTTTGGAGCTGGAAGTGAAAGGCCGCTGGTTGTGGGCAGTGATCGTTGTCAACCTGCTGGTGCTGCTGGCACTTGCGTTTGTGTACCCGCATTTGATGGTGAGCCCCGGCGCGCTGATGGCCGAGCACGCGGCCTTGAACACCGATTGCTTTGCCTGCCACGCACCGCTGCGCGGCGTCAGTGCGCAGCGCTGCATGGCTTGCCATGCGCCAGTGGACATTGGCCTGCGCACCAGCAAGGGAGTGGCCATCAAAACAGCAACGCCTGTCGGGAGCACGCGCTTGAGGGCATCGTTTCACCAGCAACTGACCGAGCAGAACTGCACGGCCTGCCATACCGACCACGCCAACCCCAAACTCACGCAACACCGCCAGAAGTCGTTCACACATGCACTGCTGCGGGTTGAATCGCGCGATCAGTGCAGTTCGTGCCACGCTCCACCGAGCAACGAACTGCACAAGAACCCGAAGGTCAGCTGCGCGCAATGCCACAGCAGTGAAGCCTGGAAGCCCGCCACCTTCGAGCACAACAAGCTTTTCGTTCTGGACAAAGACCACAACGCCCCTTGCGCCACCTGCCACGTGGCCAACAACTACGCCAAGTTCACCTGCTACGGCTGCCACGAGCACACGCCCGCGAACGTGGCTCGCAAGCACACCAAGGAGGGAATCAAGAACTTCGAGAACTGCGTGGAATGCCATCGCAGTGCCGACGGCGAACCCGAGGGCCAAGGCTCGCGCGAAGGCGAAGAAGACCGCAAAGGCCGCGAGCGGGATTGAGGTGGTCGCGCTGACCGAGCGGGGATCGTCTGCGGCCAATGTTCGCCGCCGCACTGACAGGCCCACTGAAACAGGTGACGGTGCGGTATGCGCTGTGCGGTATGCGTTGTGCG
>JANPNT010000290.1:0-6299 GCA_031427655.1 Burkholderiales bacterium | reverse complement strand
GTTCACGCAGCGCTCGCGCAGCAACTCGGGAGCCAAACCGCCGAGGCCGCGAAAGGCGCGCACGCGCACTTCGGTGTTGTTTGACTGAGCCTTCAAGTGCTCAACCAATTGGCGGCAATGCAAGGGGTTGTAGGCGTACTGAAACGCAGCGTCGCCTTCGTTGCGAAATTGGGCGGGCGCTTGGATCTCAAACATCGGCGCGCGCGCCAGCCACAAATGACCGCAAGCGATCAAGCGTGGCAGCCAGCGCTGGAAGTACAAAACCATCAGCGCGCCGATGTGGATGCCGTCGGCGTCGGGGTCAAACAGCAGGACCACGCGCTCGAAGCGCAAAGCCTCGGGTTGGCCGTCGAGCCACGCGGTGGGCGCGGCCAAACCCAAGGCCTGCGCCAACTGTTGAAACAACACATGTTGGGCCACTTTGGCTTCGGTGGCCGTCCATGCGTTCAGCGGTTTGCCTTGCAGCGGCAGCACGGCTTGGCGGCGTGGGTCGCGCACGGCCACCACCGAGCTGGCGGCGGAATCGCCTTCGACCAAGAACAATTCAGCGTTGGAGCCGGGGCCGTGCTCTTGGCAGTCGACCAGCTTTGCTTTGGTTTGTGAGTTGCGGGCTTGTGAATGTCGGGTTGCCATGTGGTGCATTGTTTACGAGCACGGCGCAGGACGTCGACACCTCAGCCCGAACGGGGGGGGGGGTCGGTTTGTGTTTCGCTTTGAGCAACCAACACAGGTGATCCATCACCTCAAAAGTTATCCTCGATACATGGGTTTTTTCTTCAAAGACTTCTCGCTTTCCGCCGCCACGGCCGGCTTTGTGGCGGTGCTGGTGGGCTTCACCAGTTCGGTGGCGATCGTGTTTCAGGCGGCCAGCGCGCTCGGTGCCAGACCCGCACAAATCAGCTCTTGGATGTGGGCCTTGGGCTGGGGCATGGGCTTGTGCAGCCTGGTGCCGTCGCTGTGGCTGAAAAAACCGGTGATGGTGGCGTGGTCTACGCCGGGTGCGGCGGTGCTGGCCACGGCGGCGGTGGCGGGCGGTTTTGGGATGGCCGAGGCCACTGGTGCGTTCTTGGTCAGCGCGGCTTTGGTCACCTTGTTTGGCGTGACCGGCTGGTTTGAAAAGCTGATGGACAAAGTGCCCATCCCGATTGCCAACGCGCTGTTGGCGGGCGTGTTGGCGCGCTTCGCGTTGGACGGTTTTTTGGCGTTCAAAACCGCGTTTGCTTTGGTGGCCTTGATGCTGGCCGCCTACCTGATTGGCCGCCGCTATTGGACACGTTATGCAGTGCCAGGCGTGCTGTTGGTGGGCACGCTTTACGCCGCCCTGGGCGGGCAACTCCACATGCAGGGCGTGCAATGGAGCTTGACCATCCCGGTGTTCACTGCGCCGGTTTTTTCACTGCCTGCCATCGTCAGTTTGGCGCTGCCTTTGTTTGTGGTGACCATGGCATCGCAGAACCTGCCGGGTGTGGCGGCCATACGCGCCTCGGGCTATCAATTGCCGCTGTCCAAGATCATCACGCTGACGGGTGTGGCGACGATGTTGCTTGCGCCGTTTGGTGCGTTTGCGTTGAATTTGTCGGCCATCACTGCGGCCATTTGCATGGGCCGCGAAGCGCACCCCGACACGCGGAGGCGCTATGTGGCGCCCGTGGTTTGCGGCGCCATCTACTGCGTCATCGGCACCTTCGGCGCCACCGTCACGGGCGTGCTCACCGCATTTCCGCGCGAGCTGGTGGCGGCCATCGCGGGCTTCGCGCTGCTGGGCACCATCGGCGCGGGTTTGAGCTCGGCCTTGAAGGAAGACACCCACCGCGAAGCCGCGCTGATCACGTTTTTGGTCACTCTCAGCGGCCTGAGCTTGTGGGGCATCGGCGCGGCGTTTTGGGGCGTGGTGGCCGGCGCGCTGGCGCTGTTTGTGCAACAGTGGCGAACCCGTCAGCCACACCCCTCTATCAACTCTTCGAAATCATGAAACTCCTTTTCATTGCCGACCCGCTTGAAGGCTTCAACACCACGAAAGACACCACCTTCGTGATGATGCGAGAAGCCGCCGCACGCGGCCACAACCTGATGGCCTGCGAGCCCAAAGATGTGATGTGGCAACGCGGCGGCAAAGTGACAGCCTACGTGCGTGAAATCACCCTCACGGGTGACGAAAAAAATTGGTTCGAGGCCAAGCAACAGGCACCCGATGAAATCCCCGTGGTGCTGGCCGAAGTGGGCGCGGTATTGATGCGCAAAGACCCGCCCTTCGACAGCGAATATTTCTACGCCACCCACTTGCTAGAGCAGGCCGAGCGCGAAGGCGCGCGCGTGTTTAACAAGCCTCGAGCTCTGCGCGATCACCCTGAAAAATTGGCCATCCTCGAATTCCCGCAGCACATCGGCCCCACCCTGGTCACGCGCGACGCGAGCGACATCAAACGCTTTCACGCAGAGCACAAAGACATCATTTTGAAGCCGCTCGACGGCATGGGCGGCATGGGCATTTTCAGGGTCGGGCCCGACGGCTTGAACCTCGGCAGCATCACTGAAACCCTGAACCGTGAAGGCGCGCAAACGGTGATGGTGCAGCGCTACTTGCCCGAGATCACGCAGGGCGACAAACGCATCCTCATCATCAACGGTGTGCCCATTCCGCACGCCTTGGCGCGCATTCCGCAAGGCAGTGAAATACGCGGCAACATGGCCGTTGGCGGCAAAGGCGTGGCGCTGCCGCTGAGCGCGCACGACCGTGAAATCGCCGAGCACATTGGGCCGATCCTGGCGGCGCGTGGCCTGCTGTTGATCGGCCTGGACGTCATCGGCGACTGCGTGACTGAGATCAACGTCACCAGCCCGACTGGCTTTCAGGAAATCTTCAAGCAAACCGGCTTTGACGTGGCCAAGGTCTATGTCGATGCGTTGGAAGCGGCGTTGGCAGGTTAGCCGAGCGTCCGGTTGCTTGAGAACTCTCGCGCCTGTCCTGTCACCGGGTCGGTGAACGCGATGGAGCGGGCAATCAAGCGCAGCGGTTGTGCGTAGTCGTCTTCACCCTGCGGTTTCATGACCGGATAAAGCGCATCGTTGACGATGGGCATGCCCAGGGCCGCGCAGTGAACGCGGAGTTGGTGTTTGCGGCCGGTCACGGGTGACAAGCGCAGGTGGGCTTGGCCAACGTTGTCAGCCATCAGCTCGATGTGCGTTTCTGAATTGGGCGGGCCCGGCATCTCGCGCATGCGCATGAAGTGATCGTCAGCTTCCAAGCGGCTGTGGCGGGTGAGCGGCAGCTTGACGGGGTTCGTCCCGGGCATGGTCCACGCGACGATGGCTTCGTAGCGTTTGACGACTTGGCGCTGCGCAAACATGGCGGCATAGGCGGCGCGCGCTTTTGGGTCGGCGCAGAACATCACCACACCAGCGGTTTCGCGGTCGAGGCGGTGGATCGGCGTGAGGTCATCGATGCCCAGCCTGTGCTTCAAGCGCACGAGCAGTGTTTCTTGCAGGTACGTCCCGCCCGGGGTGACGGGCAAGAAATGCGGCTTGTCGGCGACGACCAGTAGATCGTCCTGAAAGAGCACGGTGGCTTCGAAGGGGATGGGTGTCTCGGCTTCGATGTGGCGGTAGTAATAGAGCTTCAGGCCTGCTTGATGGCGCTGTGTGGGGGTGAAGGGCGTGCCGTGTTCGTCGAGCACTTCGCTTTGTTGCAGGCGGTGGTGCCAAGCTTCTTTCGCAACGCCGGGGAAGCGTTCAATCAGGAATGCGGCGATGGTGGGCCACGGGCCTTGAGGCAAGACTATGCAGCTGGGGCCGACGCCGTTTTTGGTGGGGAGTGGCGCGGTTGCTTTTCTCCTTCCCCCTAGACGGAATTGGGCAGGGGCTGGGGCGAAAACTTCAAACACGACCGGTCTGCTTTCAGCGATTTCACCTCCTCCCCAACCTTTCTCCGTCAAGAAGGAGGGAGCCGAAAGCTCCAGCCGCTGCGCCCTTTGCAAGCGCCACTTCTCATCCGGCGCGTCCCCATAAACATCCTCCGCACGCGTCCCCGTTTCCTCCAACCGCGTGTTCAATGCCACCCGGTTGTCGAACACAAAACACTCGCCCTCCCATTCCTTTTGTGCATCCGGAATTTGCGCAAAATAATTCAAGATGCCGCCCTCCAGCTCCAGCACCGGCATGCCGAGTTGAGTCATCCAAGCGCTGGTTTTTTCGCAGCGGATGCCGCCGGTGCAGTACATCGCCACGCGCTTGTTTTGCGCTTTCCATGCGGGCAATTGCGACAGCACCCACGTCGGAAAATCGCGAAAGTTGTGCACCTGCGGATCGACCGCGCCCTTGAAACGCCCGAGGCGAAATTCAAAGTGATTGCGGTTGTCGATGAGAACCACGTCGTCGTGCTGCATCAGCTCGCGCCACTGCGCTGGGTTGAGCTGAAGCCCCGTGTGGCCCACCGCTTCCACGCCGTCTGCTCCCAAAGGCAGCACCTCGGGTTTGCTGTGCACCTTCATGCGCTGAAACGGCGCGGTGGTGCAGGCGCTGTGCTTGAAGGCCATGCCGCTGAACAAGCCGTGCAGGCCCTCGTGGGTTGTCAGTGCCAGCTCAAACGCGGCCAATGCGGCGGGCACTGCAGCCACCATGCCGTTGATGCCTTCGGGTCCCACCAAGATACTGCCCAACACATCGTGGCTCAGTTTGCGCAGCAGCTCGGCCACCGCGTCCACATCGGTCAGGCGCACGAATTTGTAGAAGGCGCTGTGGACTGAAACGGAGGCTGAATTTGAGTCTGCTTTGTTGGTTGCGCGCATGGCCAGATTGTCGCGTCTTGGGGTTTTCACCCGCGCGCCCGATAATCGCGGGTTGACTTCCAGATCTTTCTTCAAGGTAATTTCGCATGGCTGTGCTCTCCCTCTCCAACGCCCACCTCGCCTTTGGCCATGTGGCTTTGCTCGACAACGCTGCGTTTTCGCTGGAAGGCGGCGAGCGCCTGGGCCTGATTGGCCGCAACGGCGCGGGCAAGTCGTCGATGCTCAAAATCATTGCCGGCTTGGAAAAGCTCGACGACGGTTTGCTGCAAATGACGCAGGGCGTGCGCATTTGCTACGTGCCGCAAGAGCCGATTTTTGACGCCTCGATGACGGTGTTTGAAGTGGTCAGTTTGGGCGTGGCCGAGGCCGCTTCGGTGCGCCAGCAATACGAAGAACACGCCGACGGCGTCGACTTGGACGCACTGCAAACCCGCATCGAAGCGCTTGACGCGTGGAATTGGGAACAGCGAGTGGACACCACCTTGGCGCAGCTGCATTTGGACGGCGCGCGCATCGTCGGCGACCTTTCGGGCGGCATGAAAAAACGCGTGGCCTTGGCGCAGGCCTTGGTGGCCGTGCCCGAAGTGCTGTTGCTCGACGAGCCCACCAACCACCTCGATTTGGACTCCATCGCCTGGCTTGAAGACCTGCTGCGCAGCTTCAAGGGCAGCGTGATGCTTATCACCCACGACCGCGCGTTTTTGGACGGCGTGTCCACCCGCATCGTGGAGCTGGACCGCGGCATCATTCGCAGTTACCCCGGCAACTTCACGGCCTATGAGTTGATGAAGGAACAGCAGTTGGCTTCAGACGCCTTGGCCAATGCGCGCGCCGACAAATTGCTGGCGCAAGAAGAAGTGTGGATACGCCGCGGCGTGGAAGCCCGGCGTACCCGCAGCGTGGCGCGCATTCAGCGTTTGGAAGTGTTGCGCGCCAGCCGTCAAGCGCGTCGCGATTCATTGGGTCAAGTGCGTTTGGAGGTAGACACCGGTGCGGCCAGCGGCAAGATCGTGGCCGAGCTGCGCGATGTGGGCATGGTGTTCCATGACCGCCGAAATGACGATGGGATTGTCGAAAAACTCATCGTCCGCGACTTCAACGCCACCATTCTGCGCGGCGACAAGGTCGGCCTCATCGGCCCCAACGGCGCGGGAAAAACCACGCTGCTCAAACTCATACTCGGCGAGCTGCAACCCACCTCGGGCAGTGTGCGCCAAGGCACGAAGTTGGAGGTGGCCTACTTCGACCAAATGCGCAGCAAGCTCGACCTCGACGAGACGCTGGCCAACACCATCAGCCCGGGCAGCGAGTGGGTGGAATTTGCCGGTCAGCGCAAGCACGTGATGAGTTATTTGAACGACTTTTTGTTCTCGCCCGAGCGCGCCAATTCGCCGGTGCGCACACTCAGCGGCGGCGAGCGCAACCGCGTTTTGTTGGCGCGTTTGTTTGCGCTGCCCGCCAATGTGCTGGTGCTCGACGAGCCCACCAACGACCTGGACATCGACACCCTGGAGC
>JANPNT010000289.1:0-2724 GCA_031427655.1 Burkholderiales bacterium | reverse complement strand
GACGCCATCCGCTGCTACAGCCGCAAGGGCGGGAGCGCGGACGCCCGCAACGTGTTCAACGGCGGCACGCTGGAGTGGCTGGCCACCGGCAACTACGCCGTGGGTTCAATCCCGGTTGTGCACGACCTCGAACCCTTGTGGGCCGATGCCCGACTGCGCGAGGACGTTGAGGCCGGGCGCTACTTTTTGCCCGGCACCGCCACCGGCGCGCGCGAGACCTTGATCACCAGCAGTTCGCGCGCGGAGCCGCAGTACCTGCAGATCATGCCGGGGCCGTCCTGGTGGCCGCTGCTGGCGGCGCTTTTCACCGCCGGCTTCTTCTTGCTGCTGACGGTCAAGGCCCTCACACTGAGTGCCATCTGCGGCGTGTTGACCGTGTTTTGCCTCATGCGGTGGGTTTGGAGCAACGACCGCCATCTGCCGCAAAAGCAAGTCGACGTCGGTGGCGGCATCATGCTGCCGACCTATGTGACCGGCCCGCAATCGCACGGTTGGTGGGCCGCGGTGCTGCTGGTCATCGTGCTGGGGATGGTCTACCTGATGGCGATGTTTTCCTACCTGTACCTGTTCGGTAGCCATCCCGACTGGTGGAAGGTGGCGGCGCCGCGTGGCGCTGTGGTTCCCGGCCTGGTGCTGTTGGTCGCATCGGGCAGCTTCGCCTGCGCGGCCAAGCCGTTGATGGCGAGGCTGAAGCGAGGCAGCGGAGTCAGCGCCGTGCTGATGACGCTGAGCATGTTGTGCCTGGTGGCTGCGCTGGTGGTGGACGGCTTCGACTGGTGGAACGCCGGGCTGCGCGGCGATGCCAGCGGGCAAGGCGCGACGATTTATGCCATGTTGGCCTGGCACAGCACCATCGTTCTGGCCGTCATGCTGTCTGCCTTCTACTACCTGGCGCGCTGGCTGCGCGGTCTGGCACCGGGCCCGGCCAACAAGACTTTGGAGGCGCTGCGCATCCTCTTCATCTACGCCGCGATAGAGGGCACAGCGGGCCTGCTGCTGCCGCGATTGCTGCCGTGGGGCGGCGGGTGAAGGCGCTAAAGCAACCGAGCTGGCGACCGATCCTCACCGCCTTCGTGATCTGGTTCGTTCACTTCATGGTCATCTGGACAGCGGGCGAGATCTGGCCGCACCAGTGGACCGCCAACGCGGTGGCATGGACGGCCACTGCAATCGCATTGTTGGCCGTGGGCGTCCACTTTGGTCAAGTCAAAAGCCAACACGCGCTGGGCGGGCTTTCGGGCTGGGAATACCACTTTGCGCGAGGCGCTGCAGCCATTGCCACCCTGGCTGTCTTGTTCATCGCTACGCCTTCGGTTGTCTTCGTGCCTTGAGCTGAAAGCATAAGTTCAATGTGGTCGTGGGGTGACGATAGTTCCGCGTGGTCAGTTTCAATCTCGCGACCTGATGACTGTTTCTAGGGGCAGATGCGCATGCTTTCCAGGTGCCAGTCGCGCATGCCCAAGTGAGTACCATCCGCCCCGGTTCGGCGCGTTGCCGACATCACTTTCATCCAACCAAAAGAACTTCTCATGCAACCAAATTTGAAATCAATCCCTGCTCTGACAATCATGATGTTGGCCCTGCTGGGTTGCGGCGGTGGCGGTGGCGATGGTGAAGTCAAAGGCACCGACAGCCAAGTGGTGGCGGACATCACGAGCAGCAACATCCAGTCGTGGGGGAACTCAACCTCCGGAACGAACCGATGGGTGGGGGTGGGCTCGTTTGCGCCGCAGGTCAGCGTCTTTATCCCGGCGACCAGCACGCCCGCCGAGGCGGACTTGGCCGCGAAAAGCCGTCTCGCCATCGCCTCCATCAACCGCAAACTCGGTGGCAGCGTTCTTTTAAGTGAAGTCAATTCAGCGCCGGCGGCTGGCGGCTACATGCGTGTTAGCTACCTCACTTCTTATGTGCCGACTGGGTCCACTGACTACGCCAGCTATTGCGCCAATGTATCGACTGGATCCGGGTTGCCTAATCCTGTTGATCCGACCCCGACCAGCGGCTCACGCAACGACAAAGTGGCTTGGCTCAATCTGGGGCAACGGCCGGTGTGATGTCACGCAAAACATTGTTATTCACGAAATGGGCCATGCTTTGGGGCTGAACAAGCACTTCCAAGGTTTTGGCTTTCCGGATGCTTTGTCGACCCAGTTTTGGGATGTGTTGGCCACCCTCTACGGCAATCCAGTTCGCACGCCAGCCGCCCAGTTGATGGTTCGCCGAGCGGTTGAGTAAAGGGTCGACCGGGGGGCCTGAGCAGTTTGCGCAAACGCTTGAATTGAGCTTTGCGGCGTCCGAACAAACCTCACACACAAGCCCGAGCAGCTTTATGGGTGGCTGCTCCCCCGCCTTGCTCACCATGGGCGATGGCGGCCCTTCCAGCGTCCCCCACGCGCGCATGAATTTACCGTGCTGCCGGTTGATATGAAGTACGCGCTGACGGCGCGACCACCACGACACGTCCGGCGTGCCAAATATCAGCGCCAACCCTTGATCTGTCGAAAGACAGACTTCCTCGGTTTCAGTATGAACTGCGCAACGTTGATCCGGAGGCGGTGGTTCGTTCAAGGCAGAAGCCTCCCGTGAAGCGGCGTCCGGGTGCGACACGTGCGCAGCTAAAAAACGAGCCTGCCCTCGATGGAGTCGTCCATCGTCTTCCCAATGGCGGCACCGATGAGCATCTTCGCTCCTGCCACGAGCTTGCCGTGTTTGTTGTCCCAGTAG
>JANPNT010000288.1:0-2592 GCA_031427655.1 Burkholderiales bacterium | reverse complement strand
GGCCAGCATCAGGGTGGCCAGGGGGTAATAGACCATGGGCTTGTCGTAAACCGGGAGCAGTTGTTTGCTCAGGGCCAAGGTGGCTGGATGCAAGCGGCTGCCAGAGCCTCCGGCGAGGATGATGCCTTTGCGGTGGGACGCGTTCTTATTCATAGGTGTCTGCAAAAAAGTTTCAGGTTCCGGGTGCCATCAGCACCTCGGTGAGCATGCGTTCCACGCCAGACTGCCAAGCAGGCAAGGTCAGGCCGAAGGTATCGCACAGCTTTTGCGTGTTCATGCGCGAGTTGCCCGGGCGCTTGGCGGGTGTCGGGAACGCGCTGGTGGGAACAGCCAAAACGGCGTCGGCGGCCACTTTGATGGGTTGGCCCGCAGCGCGCGCAAATTCGATGACATGGCGGGCGTAGCCGTGCCAGCTGGTTTCACCTTGTGCCACTGCGTGGTAAGTGCCCGCCAACTCAGGTTGCAGCATGGCCATGCGAAGTGCGTGGGCGGTGATGTCGGCCAACAAATCGGCACCCGTGGGCGAGCCGATTTGGTCGTCGATAACGGTGAGCTTGTCGCGCTCTTTGGCAAGCTTGAGCATGGTTTTGGCAAAGTTGCCGCCGCGCGCGGCGAAAACCCAGCTGGTGCGGAAGATCAAGTGCTTGCAGCCGCTTTCGCGGATGGCCAGTTCGCCTTCCAGCTTGGTGCGGCCGTAAACGCTGAGCGGGCCGGTGGCCGATTCTTCAGTCCACGGCGTGCTGCCGCTGCCGTCGAACACGTAGTCGGTGCTGTAGTGCATCAACCACGCGCCCAAACTTTCTGCCTCACGCGCCAGCACGGCAGGCGATGTGGCGTTCAAGGCGCGGGCGAAATCGGGCTCGCTTTCGGCTTTGTCGACTGCCGTGTGCGCGGCCGCATTGACGATGAGATTTGGAGCCACGGCGCGGACAGTGGCGGCCAGTGATTCTGGGTTGGAAAAGTCAGCCTTCAGCGGGCCGGGGCAGTCGAAGTCGAGCGCAGTCACTTCGCCCAGTGGGGCCAGTGCACGTTGCAACTCCCAGCCCACTTGTCCGTTTTTGCCGAGCAGCAGAATTTTCATAAGCCTAAATTCATAGCGCGTGGGCCGCTGGTGGGGTGGCCGTCAAAGCTGCCTGCGATGTTGCTGCCCGCGTCGTCCTTCCGGTCGCTGTGAGTGGTGCTGTAGTGGGTGCTCACCCAATTCAAGTAGGCACCGCTTTGCACGTGGGCCACCCAATCGGTGTTGTCCAAGTACCAGCGCACCGTTTTGCGAATCCCACTCTCGAATGTCTCGCTCGGCTTCCAGCCCAGTTCGCGCTCAATCTTTCGGGCGTCGATGGCGTAGCGGCGGTCATGGCCGGGCCGGTCGGTGACGTAAGTGATGAGGCGGCTGTAGCTGCCCGCAGGGTCAGGCTGCATTTCATCGAGCAGCGCACACACCGTGTGCACGATGTCGATGTTGGGCTTCTCGTTCCAACCGCCGACGTTGTAGGTTTCACCTGGTGTGCCGCGCGCCAACACTTCGCGAATGGCCGAGGCGTGGTCTTTCACATAGAGCCAATCGCGAATTTGCTGGCCGTCGCCGTACACCGGCAAAGGTTTGCCCGCCAGCGCGTTGACGATCATCAGCGGGATCAACTTTTCCGGGAAGTGGTACGGCCCGTAGTTGTTGCTGCAATTGGTGGTGACCACGGGCAGGCCGTAGGTGTGGTGCCAAGCGCGCACCAGGTGGTCGCTGGCAGCTTTGCTGGCCGAATACGGGCTGTTCGGTTCGTACAGATTTTTCTCGGTGAACGGTGGGTCAGTTTTGCTGAGCGAGCCGTAGACCTCGTCGGTCGACACATGGTGGAAGCGGAAGGCGGCCTTCGCATCTGCCGCCAAGGTCAGCCAGTGCGCGCGCGTGGCTTCGAGCAAGGTGAAGGTGCCTTCGACATTGGTTTTGACGAAGGCTGCCGGGCCGTGAATGCTGCGGTCGACATGGCTTTCGGCGGCGAAGTGAACCACTGCGCGAGGGCTGTGTTCGGCGAACAAACGATCCAGCAAGGCCCTGTCGCAGATGTCGCCTTTGACAAACACATGGCGCTTGTCTTCAGCCAACGACGCCAAACTTTCCAAGTTACCGGCGTAGGTGAGGGCATCGAGGTTGAGCACTGGCTCATTGCTTGAAGCCAGCCAGTCGAGCACAAAGTTCGCGCCAATGAAGCCGGCGCCGCCTGTCACGAGAATCATGATTTCACTCTTCCGTAAGTGTCTTCAAAGCGCACGATGTCGTCTTCGCCAAGATAGCTGCCCGACTGCACTTCAATGATCTCCAGCGGAACCTTGCCCGGGTTCGCCAGGCGGTGCGTCTGGCCCAGAGGGATGTAGGTGCTCTGGTTCTCGGTCAGCATGATGACCTTGTCGCCGTTGGTCACTTCGGCGGGCTCCGACTCTTTCACAAATTCGGTACGCGGTGCATTCATACCTTCCAGAATCGATTCGCGCATGCCGGGTATGGATGTCAGGAACAGCGTCTCCTGAATCGACGCCCAATCTTCAGCCGAGACCAACACCGCAGTGTTGCGCTTGCCTTTGATGATGACCGGGTGGTGC
>JANPNT010000287.1:0-5644 GCA_031427655.1 Burkholderiales bacterium | reverse complement strand
GGCCTAGATGTAGGTCGGCGCGGTGATGGCACCGAGGTCGACTTTTTCGCCGCACACCACCGTCGCGCCGGGCTTGCAAAGCTTGTTCTCTAAATAGGTGTTGCGCAGGTACCAGCAGTACATCGGGCCGGGCAAATTGGTGCCGTCGCTGTTCCAGTAAAGCAGGTCAAACGCGGGCGGGGTTTCGCCTTTCAGGTAGTTGCCGACCACATAGTTCCACACCAAATCGTTGGGGCGCAAAAAGCTGAAGGTGGTGGCCAATTCTTGGCCTTTCAGCAGGTTGCCACCGTTCGGGCTGTTGGGCCCCAAGGTGTCTTCGCGCTTCTTGACCATGGCTTCGTCGATGAAGAGGTCCAGCACGCCGGTGTTCGAAAAATCAAGCAAAGTGGTGAGCAGGGTGACGCTGGCCGCCGGGTGCTGCCCGCGCGCCGCCAACACGGCCAAGGCGGTGCTCAAAATCGTGCCGCCGACACAGAACCCCAGCGTGTTGATGGTCTTGGCGCCGGTGATGTTTTGCACCACGCTGATGGCTTGGATGGCTGCATCTTGGATGTAGTCGTCCCAGGTGCACTGCGCCACGCTGTCGTCGGCGTTGCGCCAGCTCAGCAAGAAGGTTCGGTGTCCCTGCGCCACGGTGTGGCGGATCAAGGAGTTGTCGGGCTGCAAGTCCAGGATGTAGAACTTGTTGATGCACGGCGGGATGAACAACATCGGCCGCTCGAACACTTTGGCGGTGAGCGGTTTGTATTCAATCAACTGGAACAAAGCGTTCTCAAACACGATGCTGCCCTCGGAAGTGGCCACGTTGCGGCCCACTTCAAATTGGCTTTCGTCGGTTTGAGAAATGTGGCCTTGTTGGGTGTCGTTCAACAAATGCTGCAAGCCTTGGCTCAGGCTGACGCCCTGCGTTTCCACGGCTTTGGCAATGGCTTCGGGGTTGAGCGCCAAGAAGTTGCTGGGCGAGGCCATGGCCACCCATTGCTCCACCGCGAATTCAATGCGCTGGCGGGTTTTGTCGTCGGCTTGTAGCTGCTTTGCCATCTGCGTAAGGGTTCGCGAATTGAGCAAATACATTTGCGCGGTCAAGGCAGCAGCGGGGTTGCTCGCCCACGCAGGTGCGGCAAAGCGGCGATCAGGGATCGCAACAGAAACGGGCATGGCCACAGCGCCGTTTTGCAAGCTCTGGTTCCAGATGGCGGTGGCTTGGGTGAGGTAGTCGCTTTGCAATTTCATCAGTGCATCAGGCGGCAGGCTCACGCTGGTGAGTGTTTTGACCAGATCACCGGCACCCGACGTGATGGTGTTCAGCGCGTCCTCGATCACGCTCAGCGGTTGAGCACCAAAGGGGGCGGCCACGTTGTCGCTTTTGGACGGAAAAGGCTTGTTCTTCACAGGTTTCCTCGGTTCGTACACAGTGCAATGCGCCAGTGCTTTGGTTGAGCTTTTGAGCTTACCGGGCATTGGCCTCAAATCCACCGCCATACTTTGATTTCAATCAACAAAAACCGCGTCTCTTCACCATGTACCTGATCGCAATTGCTTGGATGTATGTGGTGCTGATGATGGCGGTGGCCGAGGCCACCAACGCCAACGGCACTGTGCTGGGTGCGCTGGTCACCTTTGTGCTTTACGGCCTGCTGCCGCTGGGCATCGTGCTGTACATCTTTGGCACACCGGGACGCAAGCGGGCGCGTTTGGCTTCAGAGGCAGCAGAGCAGGAAGCTTCAGTCAGTGCGCCAAACCACGGCGACCATGCGCCCAGTGACGCCGTTGCGCCGGTACGAAAAGAACCTTGACGTATCACTGGCGGTGCACCAAGTGCCGCCGCTGACGTGTTGAACGCCCACGGCTTGCAGGCGGTGGCGTGCCATTTGCGGCAGGTTGGCAAACCACTTGTTCGGGTGCAACTCACCGCGCGGTACGAAGCGTGATGACGCCGTCGATGCCGAGCTGCCAAACGCGGCGAGCACGTCAGGCCCAACTTCAAATTGAGTCGGCCCGATGCACGCACCCATCCACACATGAACCTGCTCCGGCTGGCAGCTCGCGGCTTCGCACAGCGCCGCCACGGTGGCTTCAATCACGCCGCCCGCCAAGCCGCGCCACCCGGCGTGCGCCGCCGCCACGCCGCCCGGCGCGGCAAACAGTAGCGGCAAACAATCGGCCACTTGGGCGGTACACGCAATGCCGCGTTCGGTGGTGATGCAGGCATCGGCAATGTGCTGAGGCGCTGGAGTTTGCAAGTCGGCGGAGGTGAGTCGCACCACGCGCGTGCCGTGAACTTGGTTCAGAAAAACGGGAACGGCAGGCAACTGCTGTTGAAGCAGCGCCAAGTTGCGCTGCACCGCTTGCGGGTCGTCGCCCACGCCGTGCCGAATGTTCATGCTGTCGAACGGTGCCAAGCTCACGCCACCGCGCCGCGTGGTCATCAACGCCCCAGCGCGTACACCTGAACCCGCGGCTTGCCAATCCGGCTGTAGCCAGTCGTTCAACGCGCCACCACCTCCACCGCCAAGCTGGTGATCGCGCCGCCCTGACCCTCGCCACCCAAGCTGGCGCGCATCACGTCACCCACCACCACGGCGGCCACACCTTCGGGGGTGCCGGTGTAGATCAAATCGCCGGGGGCCAAGTCCCACGCAGCGGACAGGTGTTCAATGATTTCAGGCACGCTCCAAATCAGTTTGTCCAGGGTGCTGGCTTGCTTGACGGTGCCGTTGACGGTGAGCGAAATGGGCGTGTCGCCGTTCAAATCGCACTGAGCCGCAGGCAGGATGGGGCCGATGGGGGCCGACTCGTCGAAGCCTTTGCCAGTGCACCAAGGGCGCCCTAGTTTTTTGGACTCGTTTTGCAGGTCTCGGCGCGTCATGTCCAAGCCGATGGCGTAGCCGTAAACATGCTTCAACGCATCGGCGGCTGCGATGTTGCGACCGCCCACCCCAATCGCCACTACCAGCTCCAGTTCATGGTGCAAGTTGTTGGTCAAACCGGGGTAATGCATGCGGCCGACAGCGCCCTCGGCCACCGGCAACACCGTGTCGGCAGGCTTCAAGAAAAAGAACGGTGCTTCGCGACCCGTGTGGCCCATCTCAATGGCGTGATCGACGTAGTTTCGGCCGACGCAATAGATGCGACGCACAGGAAACACGGCACCCGGCGCAGCGCCTTTCACGGGCACAGTGACGGCGGCAGGTGCCGTGACGACACAAGAATTGACAAGGGACATGACAGGGCTCCGTAGGCCGTTTCAGGATGGCCAGGATCATGCCATGCACGGCTCTGAAAGTTCGGTGTGCCCGCCGCTTCTGGCCGCTAAACTCGCGCCCATGTTTCAAGAACGCAGTTTCAAGCATTGCAAGCTCTGTGGAGCTCCTGTCAACTACGTTGTTCCCGCTGATGACAACCGCGAACGAGCGGTGTGCACGGCGTGTGGCAACGTTCACTATGAGAACCCGTTGAACGTGGTGGGCACCTTGCCGGTGTGGGGCGATCAAGTGCTGCTGTGCCGTCGCAACATCGAACCGCGACACGGCTACTGGACGCTGCCAGCAGGCTTCATGGAGCTGGACGAAACCGCAGCCGAAGGCGCACTGCGAGAGACCATTGAAGAAGCCGGGGCCAGCGTGGAAATGCAAGGCCTGTACACCGTCATCAACGTAGTACGCGTGCGCCAGTTGCATTTGTTTTACCGAGCCCGGCTGCTGAACACCAGCTTCGCGCCTGGGCCTGAAACCATCGAAGCACAACTTTTTTCAGAGGCCGACATTCCCTGGGACGACTTGGCTTTCAAAACCGTGAAAGTCACCCTGCAGCGTTATTTTGAAGACAGGAAAACCGGTCAATTTGATGTGCACTGTGCCGACATCGGGTGACAGGGCAGCGCGTTGTTGAAACCAGCGCTCCCGCACACCTGGCCACCCTGCCCGTCATCTTGATTTTGAAAAAACAACCCAGCCTGCGTGCTGCTGGCTTGGGACGAAACGCGCCACAACGCCAAGTTGTTGCTGCCTGAAACCGGGCAAGGCGCAGTGAAGCTGAGCGTCGCCGAACTGGCCGCACGCCACACGGGTTTGGTGTTGTCCGTGCGACCCCATTTCCGATTTGACTCGCGCACGCCAGAGCTTCGTGCGGCACGTTCCAAACACTGATTCTGGAGCGCGGCGTTAAGCCAGCGTTTTGTTTACGCCGACGTGTTGTGGGCCGCGCTGCTCATCAGTGTGTTCGCGCTGGCTTTCCCGATGTTTGCGATGAACGTGTACGACCGCGTGGTGTCTAACAACGCGGTGGAAACTCTGTGAACCTTGGCCATCGGCGTGTTTTTGGTGCTAAGTGCCGACCTGTTCATGCACCTGATGCGCAGCCATTTTGTGGACGAAGCCAGCGCGCGGATCGATGTGCAAATTTCTGCCCGCTTGATGGAAAAAGTGCTGGGCTTGCGCTTGGAACACCGCCCCGAATCGGTGGGCTCGTTCGCTGCCAATTTCCGCGGCTTTGAGCAAGTGCGCGACTTCATTGCATCGCGCACCGTCACCGCACTCATCGACCTGCCGTTTGTGTTGCCGTTTGTGTTGCCGTTTGCGTTGCTGTTTGTTGGCGTGATGGCATGGATATCGCCCTGGCTGATCCTGCCTGTGTTGGCGGCGTTTGCGCTGATCTTGGGGGTGGGCTGGGTGCTGCAGGCGCGGCTGCATGGGTTGTCGCAAACCACTTACCAAGCTGCTGCGCTGCGCAACGCCACGTTGATTGAAAGCCTGACCGGCATCGAGACCATCAGATCGCAAGGTGCCGTAGGCGTGACGCAGGCCAAGTGGGAACGCGCCAACTCGTTCTTGGCCAGTGCCACGGTGAAGATGCGTTCGCTGTCGTCGGGCACGACGTGCCGCACCAGTTACTTGACGCAGTTGGTGTCGGTGGGCCTGACATTGATTGGCGTGCATTTGATAGCGCAGCGCGAGCTGACCATGGGCGCGCTGATTGCCGTGTCGATGTTGTTGTCGCGCGCGCTGGCACCCGCCAATCAGATCGTCGGCTTGTTGATGCAGTACCAAGGAGCCCGCACGGCCATGGATTCGCTCAACGCCATCATGGACAAACCGGTAGAACGGCCGACGGAAAGCAGCTTCGTGCAGCGACCCAAGTTGACCGGCGACAGCGAATTTTGCAACGTCAAATTAGCCCACCCCAACCGCACCGACGCGGCACTCGACGGCCTGAACGGGGTTTGTAGGAAGCGTTGTCAACAACGGCAGCTTGGTGCAGTTCGTGGACACCGATGTGCGCGCGGGCGACAGCACCCGGATAATGCGCGGGTTGACCGGCACCCTGAAGGTGTCAATCCAGCGAATGGGCAGGGGGTAGTAAAGGAAAAACAGAAGCGCCGCCAGCACGATCAGCGCCAGCCCCAGGCTGCCCAGCAGATCTGAAGGCCAATGCACGCCGAGATACAGGCGCGACAGGCCGATTCCGACGATGACAAGGAGCAGTAGCGTGACGCCGAGCGCGCGCACACCACGCCGGAGATGGCTGCCCAGGAGCAGCGCGGCGAGCAATCCATAGAAGACCGTTCCAGACAGCATATGTCCCGACGGAAAGCTTGCGTCATGAACGCCAATGAGCGCATCCACCGGCCGCGCGTTGCCGATAA
>JANPNT010000286.1:0-3461 GCA_031427655.1 Burkholderiales bacterium | reverse complement strand
GACAGCCAGCGTTGGCGCTTTGTATTTGAGACTCGCGCCGCCGTCAAAACTGGCCTCACCCTGGGCGCACATGCATGCGCACTCAGCGTTTCTCAGGGAGAGCCTGTCGGCGTGCAAGCCGATACTCTGCGCTTGGCCGGCGTGCAGTGCCGTTGAACGAAAAGCATGCCGAAACACCGCCTTTCGGGGGATCTGTAAGCCGGTGTGCCTAAGTTAAGCTTGCACCGCTCTGGGCTACTGGGCCCATCCGCGGACTACATTCGAGGCATTTCTTGATCCAATCGTCGAAGCTTTTGTGGGGCGAAGGCTTGTTTTTGCGGCCACAACATTTCCAGCGTCAGGACGCATACCACGAGTGGCGTCTGGCCGAAATGTCGCGCGCAATGCACCCCTACGCTTGGGGTTTGCGCCGTGCGAAAGTGGATGTCGATGGTCTTGCCACCGGAGTTCTTCGGTTCACCGAATTGCAGTTGATTTTTCCAGACGGAGAGCTCTTTTCAGCGCCACAAGAAGACGAGCTTCCGGCACCGGTTTCTCTCGAATCTTTCCCAACGGGTTCGGCCGAAATTGTGTTTCACGCGGCGATTGCGCCCATGCGCACTGCTGGCACCAATTTCAGTGGCAGTGCGGCCGAACCGGATGCTTCTTTGCGCTTTGCGCAGCACAACCTGGGTGCACCCGACTGGTTTACCGGCGCCGCGCCAAGCGAGCTCTCAGTATTGCGGCGCTGCGTGCGTGTGCTGGCGGACACTGAGCCGCGTGACCATTTGGTCAGCATGCCGTTGTGTCGGCTGCGACGCTCAGCCACGGGAAGTTTTGAGGTCGATCCGCGGTTCATGCCGCCTGCGCTGTCGATCAGTGCCGTGCCGATGTTGCACGCCATGCTTCGTCGTCTGTTGGAGGCGCTTCAGGCCAAGGTTGATGCTCTTTACGGAGTGCACCGCGAGCCATCACGGCATGTGATCGAGTTTCGCTCGGGCGACGTCGCATCTTTTTGGTTGCTGCACACCGCAAGCTCAGCCTTCGCTGCGTTGTCGCATCATCTTCATCATCCGGCGCTGCATCCAGAGCGGCTTTATGAGCGAATGTTGGAACTGGCTGGTTCTTTGATGACTTTTTCTCGGTCGTATTCGCTGGCTGACTTACCGCCTTATCAACACAGCGCGCCGGGCCTGTGTTTTACCAAGCTCGACAAAGTGATTCGTGAGTTGCTTGAAACGGTGATCTCCACGAAGTACTTTGCTGTTGCATTAGAAGAGGTGAAGCCGTCGTTTCACCACGGGCGGCTGGCGTCTGACAACATCAGCGCCAGTACGGCGTTCTATATCGGCGTGCAGGCCTCGCTGGCACCAAGCGAGATCATCGACATCGTGCCGCATCGTTTCAAGGTGGGCGCACCCGACGACGTCGAGAAACTCGTGCTTTCCGCGATGAGTGGTGTGCGCCTCACGCACGCGGCGCAAGTACCCGCGGCGATTCCAGTGCGCCCCAATGCGTATTATTTCTCGGTCGATGCGCGTGGGCCGCTTTATGACCGCATGCTCGCTTCGCAAACGATCACCATCTACGTGCCATCAGGTATTGCCGATCTAAGGCTCGAGCTTTTCGCACTGAATCAGTAGCGCGTTCTCAGCAGCAACGCAAGCAAAGCAGTAACGCAAGCCAAGCATTACCGAAATCAACGCAATACCGAAATCAACGCAGGAGCGCGCCTGAAGCAATCCACAAGCCCACACCATGTCTGAGTCGCGAGCCCCTTCGTTGTTTGGAAACTCGCCGCCGGCGGCGCAAGCGCGCGGCAAGCCCGCCTTGGGCAACGGTCCGGTCGTCGCGTCGCATGAAGCCCGCAGTTTGCTTGACCTGCTGTATGACGGCTTCTACATGGTGATCTTGCTGCGTAACCGCTACGTGCCCAGTGACGCCGACGCCTTCCGCGACAAGATCAAACAATTCCTTAGCAATTTTGAGCGCGGTGCGAAGCGACTTGACGCCAGCGCCGACGACATCCATCTCGCCAAGTTTGCGTACTGCGCGTTGATTGACGAGGTGGTGCTGATGTCCAAGTTGCGGCTGCGCGACGTTTGGGAACGACGGCCTTTGCAACTCGATTTTTTTGGTGAGCAACTTGCTGGTGAACATTTTTTTGTCCACCTTGAAACCTTGCGCCAGGGCGGTGCCGCGCGGCTGCAAGCACTTGAGGTTTTCCATATGTGCCTGCTGATGGGCTTCCAGGGGCGCTACATCTTGGAAGGCAGCGAAAAACTGAACTATCTCACTGGCAGGCTGGGCGATGAGATAGCTCAACTGCGCGGCGCACGACCATCGTTCGCGCCGCACTGGGCAGCGCCAGACCGGGTGGCCCACGCGCTCAAACGAGAAGTGCCGCTGTGGGTGATTGCCTCGGTGTTTGCGCTGGTTGGCCTGCTTGCGTTTTTGGGGTTGCGCTGGACCCTGGAGCGCAAAACACAGGCCGACTTGGCGGCGTATTCGCAAGTCGTCAAGCTGGCCCCCCAGTCGGCCAACATCACCATCACTTTGCCCTGAATTTCATATGACGCCTGACGCTTTGGCCCTGATGTCTTCGGCTGCCTCGTCGGCTGTTTCGCCCTCCCTTTCTTCCGCGGCCTCAGCGCTGGCGCCGCGCTTGTCGTTTGCGGCACTGCTTCATCAGCATGGCCGCATGATGCAGGTCGAGACCGCGCTGCCCAACTTGGCTTTGGTGCCCGAGCGCATGGTCTTGAAAGACGCACTGAGCCAACCCTTCGAGCTGGTGCTTGATTGCGTATCCACCAGCGCGCATTTCGAATTGAAGCTTTTAATCGGCGAGCAGATCAGCTTGCGGCTGTTGCAATCCTCTGGAAGCTATAAACCGTTGCACGGCTATGTGGTCAAGGCGGCGCAGCTCGGATCTGACGGCGGCCTGGCCCGCTACCGCTTGCACATGCGGCCGTGGCTTTCCTTCTTGGCCCAGCGGCGCGACAGCTTTATCTTCCAAGACCAAACCGCGTTGGACATCATTGGGGCGGTGTTCAAAGACTACCCCCAAGCGCACTACCGCATTGAGGTTCCCCAGACGCTGCGCATTCGCAGCTTGTGCACGCAGTACCGAGAAACCGATCTCGCCTTCATCACCCGATTGCTAGCTGAAGAAGGCCTGAGCTATCACGTCGAACACCTTGACGACAGTGATAAAAACAAGGCAGCAAAAGACGCCAACAGCCAAGGCCAAGGCAACCTCAAAGCGCGCCACGTGCTCGTCATCACCGATGCCGCTGCAGTGCTGCCCGCGTTGGGCCCGATGCGTTTCAACAGCCGCCAAGTGGCGTCAGACAAAGACTGCATCACCGCCTTCATGGCCGCGCGCCACATTGCCCCTAATGCCGTGGTCTTGGGTGCTTGGGACTACGAACGTGTCGCAGGCGCAGCAGGCTCAGACACCAGTGCACTGGCCTTCGGCGAAC
>JANPNT010000285.1:0-1589 GCA_031427655.1 Burkholderiales bacterium | reverse complement strand
GACCGGGATGATGCTTTTAGGTGGGAACTTGCCTTCAAGCAGCAGCTTGGACAAGGGGTTTTCAATCCGTTGCTGAATGGCCCGTTTCAATGGTCTGGCACCAAAAACCGGGTCGAACCCAACCTTGGCCAGTTCGGCAATCGCCGCTTCAGATACCTGCATCGTCAGTTCCATCTTCTCCAGTCTGGCCATCAGCACCTTCAGCTGGATGCGGGCAATGGATTCGATGTTTTTAGCATCAAGCGCGTGGAAGACTACTGTCTCGTCAATGCGGTTTAAAAACTCCGGCCTGAAGTAGTTTTTAAGCTCATCCGTCACGGCGTCCTTGATCTCTTCATACGGCTTACCCACCTTGGCCTGAATGATGGGTGAGCCGATGTTGCTGGTCATCACAATCACCGTGTTTTTAAAGTCCACGGTACGGCCTTGACCGTCTGTCAGCCGCCCGTCGTCCAGCACCTGCAGCAGTACATTGAACACATCGGGGTGGGCCTTCTCCACCTCATCCAGCAACAGCACGCTGTAGGGTTTGCGCCGCACGGCTTCGGTCAAATAGCCACCCTCTTCATAACCCACATAGCCCGGAGGCGCGCCAATCAGGCGGGCGACGCTGTGCTTTTCCATAAACTCGCTCATGTCGACGCGAATCAGGTGGTCTTCGCTGTCAAACAAAAAGCCGGCACGGGCTTTGCAGAGTTCAGTTTTACCCACGCCGGTGGGGCCGAGGAACAGGAACGACCCGGTTGGCCGGTTCGGGTCGCTTAAGCCCGAGCGTGAACGGCGAATCGCATTGGCCACCGCGCCAATGGCTTCGTTCTGCCCCACCACGCGGTCGTGCAACTTGCTTTCCATCAGTAGCAGCTTGTCCCGCTCGCCCTGCATCAGTTTGCTGACTGGGATACCGGTGGAACGCGCCACGACTTCAGCTATTTCTTCAGCTCCAACTTGCGTTCTTAACAGCTTGGGCGCGGCATTGGCGTTGGGCGCGGCTTCGTTGTCTTGGGCGGCTTTCAGCCGCTTTTCCAGATCTGGCAGTTTGCCGTATTGCAGCTCGGCCACCTTGTTAAAGTCGCCCTTTCGGGTTTGTTCTTCAATCTGGAACTTGATGCGGTCAATCTCTTCCATCACGTCTTTGCTGCCGAGCGCTTGGGCTTTTTCAGCCTGCCAGATTTCGTCCAGGTCAGAAATTTCTTTTTGCAGTTTGACGATTTCGTCTTCAATCAAACCAAAACGCTTTTGCGAGGCTTCGTCTTTTTCGCGGCGCACAGCTTCGCGCTCAATTTGCAGTTGAATCAGGCGGCGATCCAGCTTGTCCATCACTTCAGGTTTGCTGTCACGCTCAATGCTGATTTTGCTGGCCGCTTCGTCGATCAGGTCAATCGCCTTGTCAGGTAGAAAGCGGTCGGTGATGTAGCGGTGACTCAGTTCGGCCGCCGCAACAATCGCCGGGTCAGTAATCTGCACGCCGTGGTGCAGCTCGTACTTTTCTTTCAGGCCGCGCAGGATGGCAATCGTCGCCTCCACCGTCGGTTCACCCACCAGAATCTTTTGAAAACGGCGCTCCAGCGCGGCGTCTTTTTCAATGTACT
>JANPNT010000284.1:0-7133 GCA_031427655.1 Burkholderiales bacterium | reverse complement strand
GCACGCTGTACAAAAAAACCTTGGCAGTGATGTTCGATTGGCACAACTACGGCAAAGACACGATCGGCGCACGGGCTGATGTGGAGAACGTCGACATCCCGCGTCTGCAAGCCTTCTATCGCCAGTATTACCAGCCCGACAACGCCGTCCTCATCGTGGCGGGCAGCTTCGATTCGGCGGCGCTGATGGCGTCAATCACCAAGTCCTTCGGGGTCATCAAAAAACCCACCCGCAAGCTGCCCAACTTCTACACGCTGGAGCCTGCCCAAGACGGCGAGCGCAGCGTCAACCTGCGCCGCTCAGGCGGTGTGCCCGAGCTGTTCGCTGGCTACCACGTGCCGCCTGCGGCGCACCCGGATTACGCGGCCATGGAAGTGCTCAGTATCGTCATGGGAGACAGTCCTTCCGGCCGCTTGCATAAGCGGATGACTGAAAAACAGTTGGCCACCAATGTGTTCGCGTTCAGCCAGGGCATGAACGAGCCGGGCTTTGTCATCTTCGGTGCGCAATTGGAAAACGCTGCCAGCCTGGACGCTTCGCGCACTGCGTTGCTCGATACCTTGGAGTCGGTCGCGCGCGACCCGATCACTGCCGATGAACTGAAACGCGCACGCATCAAATGGTTGAAGTCCTGGGAGCAAGGGTTCACCGACCCGGAAGCAGTGGGCATCGCGCTGAGCGAGTCGATCGCGCAGGGCGACTGGCGCTTGTTCTTTTTGCTGCGCGACCGCGTTCGCGATGTCGCCCTCGTTGATGTCCAACGTGTGGCCGTGCAGCGCTTGTTGCCTGACAACCGAACCTTGGGCACCTACTTGCCCACCGACAAACCGCTGCGTGCGCCCGCACCTGAGAAGGTCGACGTCAGTGCGCAGTTGAAGGCGTTCAAGCCGCAGGTGGCGCAGGCGGGCGTGGAAGCTTTTGACGCCACACCGGCCGTCATCGACCAACGCACGCAGAAATTCAGCGTCGGCGGCGTGCGCGCGGCGGTCTTGCCCAAAGGTTCTCGCGGCGGGGCGGTGCAGGCCACGCTGGTGCTGCACTTTGGCAATGCTGAGAACTTGTTCGGCACGGCAGACGTGGCAGACATGACGGCCGCGCTGCTCGACAAAGGCACGCGCAGCATGAACCGGCAACAACTGCAAGACCGTTTGGACGAGCTGAAAACCGAGATGAGCATCGGCGCATCGCCGGGCCGGGTGTCAGTGAGTTTGCTGTCACGCAAAGAGCATTTGGCGGCGGCGATCGAGCTGGTCGGCGACGTGCTTCGCAACCCCACGTTTCCTGTTGAAACCTTGCTGGAAGTGAAGCGCCAGACGCTGTCGTCGATTGAACAACAGCGCAAAGAACCCGAAGCTGTGGCCAGCATGGCCTTGGCGCAGTGGAGCAACACCTACCCGCCCGGTGACGTTCGACATTCACGCAGTTTTGACGAAACAATACAGGGTGTCAGCGCGGTGAGCCCGGAAGCGGTGCGCGCCTTTCACGGCCGCTACTACGGCGCAGCGCGTGGCGAGTTTGCGGCGGTGGGCGACATGGACGTGGCGGCAGTGAAACAGGCGCTGCAAACCGCACTTGGTGATTGGTCGACGGGCGAAGCATTCACGCGCATTGCCAACCCGCTGAGCGCCGACAAACCCACACGCTTCATGTTGTCCACGCCGGACAAACAAAACGCCACCATGATGGTGCGTCAAGGCATTGCGTTGACCGATAACGATGCCGATTACGCGGCCTTGAGCATGGCCAACTACCTGCTCGGCGGTGGTGGCAACTCACGCCTGTGGAAGCGCATCCGCGAAGCCGAAGGCCTGTCCTACGATGTGCGCAGCGGCATCAGTTGGAACAGCTTGGAGCCGCATTCCGATTGGGAAGCCAGCGCCATCTTTGCCCCACAAAACCAAGCCAAAGTAGAGGCAGCGTTCAAAGAAGAAGTGGCCAAAGCCTTGAAGGACGGCTTCACCACACAAGAGCTGAGCGAAGGCCAGCTCGGTCTGCTAAATTTCCGCCGCTTGTCACGCGCTCAAGATGCCACGCTGGCGCGGGCGCTTGCCAACAACCTTTACCTGGAGCGAAGCTTTGCCAAGGCCGCGCAAGTCGATGCGGCCTTGGCTGCATTGACGGTGCTCCAGGTGAATGCGGCGCTGAAAAAGTACATCAGGCCTGACGGCTTTGCGACCGCGTTTGCAGGCGAGTTCAAGGCCCCAACTTCCGACCCCGTCAAGAAGCCTTGAACGGACGCCGCTCGTTGAGCTCGTCCATGTAGCTTTCCATGCCTGCGCCCTCGCGCTGCAAAAACTCCGCCACGGCTTGCGCAAATTGAGGGTGCGCCAGCCAATGCGCTGACCAGGTTTGCACCGGCAACAAACCGCGCGCCATTTTGTGTTCGCCCTGCGCGCCTCCTTCAAAGCGGCCCATTTGGTTGGCAATGCACCAAGCCAGAGGTTCGTAATAACAAGCCGCAAAGTGCAGGCAGGGTATGTGTTCGGTGGCACCCCAATATCGGCCAAATGCGGTGCCGTGATTGCGGTCGATCCCAATCAAAGAAGCGGCAACGCGTGCCCCGTTTTTGCTGGCCAAGACCATCATCCAGTTCTCCGGCATGGTGGACGCCATGCGCGCAAAAAAATCGCGCGACAGGTAGGGCGTGGAGCGGTGCGCTTGGTAAGTGATGCTGTAGCAGCGGTAGAAATAGTCCCAATCTTCTTCGCTGATTGAAGCGCCTTCCAGCCAAGTGAACGTCACGCCCGCGTCAGCTACTTTGCGGCGCTCCTGTTGAATCTTCTTGCGCTTCTCGCGCTGCATGTTGGCCAGGAAGTCGGTGAAGTCGACATAGGGTTCAGGCTCGCGCTGTTGCCAGTGAAACTGCACCGTCGTGCGAAGCATCCAACCGGCCGCTTCAGCGGCGGCGCGGTCGGCCTCGTCCATGAACAGCAAATGCGCCGATGACAACTTCGCCTGTGTGGCGATCTGCTCAATCGCGCGCAGCAAGATAGCGCGACCGTGCGCATCGCGTGCCAGCAGCCGAGGCCCTGGCACGGGTGTGAACGGCACCGCACCCAAGAGCTTGGGGTAGTAGCGCAGTCCGTGGCGTTGGTAGGCATCGGCCCAAGCCCAGTCGAACACGTATTCGCCGTAAGAATGGTCTTTCAAATACAGCGCGCAGGCGGCGATCAGCGTGCCGTTTTGTTCGACGCACAGGAACTGCGGCGTCCAACCGGTGGCGCTGCTGGCGCTGCCTGATTCATGCAGGGCCAACAGGTATTCATGGCGCATGAAAGGCCCGGCGCTGGCTTGGTCTGCAAGCAGCGCGTTCCACTGTTCTGAGTCCACTGAGGCAGGGTGGTCGAGCACCCGAATGACATAATTGGTCGCGCTATTTTCCTGCGCGCTCTGGTCGATTTCTTCATGCATATGTCATCTGCTTCGTCATCCAATTCGTCAGTGAAAGTGGCATTCGCGCAGATCAACCCGACGGTTGGCGATTTGGCGGGCAATGTGCAAAAGATTGTCGAATTTTCGCGCCGTGCGCATGCCGCAGGCGCGAGATTGGTGCTGACACCTGAGCTGAGTTTGTGCGGCTATCCACCCGAAGATTTGCTGTTGCGACCTGCCTTCATGCAGGCTTGTGCCAAAGGTTTGCTTGACTGCGCGAAGGCCCTGGCCGAGTTAAAAAATTTGGTGGTGGTCGTGGGGCATCCGCATCAATCTCAAGGCGTGACCGATCTTAGGTCGAAGTCGCACGCCGTGCAGCAGCGCTTCAACGCAGCCTCGGTGTTGGAAGGGGGGCGCGTACTGGCGACCTATTGCAAGCGCGAACTGCCCAACTACCAAGTGTTCGATGAGCGGCGCTACTTTGCGTCGGGCCGCGAAGGGGAAGGCGCGCCAGGGCAGGGTGCGGTGGTGTTCGAGGTGGGTGGCTTGAGATTTGGCCTGAACATTTGCGAAGACGCCTGGTTTGATGAGCCCGCCCGCACCGCGAAGGCTGCCGGGGCGCAAGTTTTGTGCGTGCTCAACGCATCTCCATTTCATTTGGGGAAAACTGAAGAACGCGAGCAACGCATGAGCCTGCGCGCCCAAGACGTCGGCCTGCCTTTGCTCTACGTTCACATGACCGGCGGGCAAGACGAAGTGGTGTTTGATGGCGGCTCGTTTGCGATGGACGCGACAGGCCAGGTGCTGGCCCGCGCTGCGATGTTTGAAGAGGCATTGAGCTTTGTCGATGTCAGCGTGGCCACGGCTCGGTTGTCAAACGGCGAGGTGGTGGCCGTGCCGTCCATGGAGTCGCAAGCCTGGTCGGCACTGGTGATCGGCGTGCGCGATTACATGGGCAAAAACGGCTTCAAAGACGCGCTCATTGGTTTGAGCGGTGGCATCGACTCGGCCTTGGTGTTGGCAGTTGCAGTGGATGCTTTAGGCGCCGATCGCGTGCGCACCGTGATGATGCCGTCGCCTTACACCGCCGACATTTCCATGATCGATGCGCGCGACATGGCACAGCGACTTGGCGTGCGCTACGACGAAATTTCCATCGCGCCAATGTTCGATGCTTTCAAGCAAAGTTTGGCCTCTGAATTCCAAGGCTTGAAGGACGACACCACCGAAGAAAACATCCAAGCCCGCGTGCGCGGAACGATGTTGATGGCCCTGTCCAACAAGTTCGGCTCCATCGTGCTGACCACCGGCAACAAGAGCGAAATGGCCACCGGTTACTGCACTTTGTACGGCGACATGGCGGGCGGTTTTGCGGTCATCAAAGACGTGGCTAAAACGCTGGTGTACCGATTGGCGACTTGGAAAAACGCGCAGCCCAACAGCGGCTTGGGCGAAATCATTCCGCTGCGCATCATTACGCGGCCACCGTCGGCCGAATTGCGCCCCGACCAAACCGATCAAGACAGCCTGCCTGAGTACGAAGTTCTGGACGCGATTCTTCAGCGCTACATGGAAGACGATCAATCGATGGAAGACATCATTAGCGCCGGCTTTCAGCGCGCCGATGTGGAGCGCGTGACTTGGCTCATCAAAACCAACGAATACAAGCGCCGCCAAGCGCCCATTGGAATCCGCATCACGCACCGCGGCTTTGGGCGCGATTGGCGGTACCCCATCACGTCCAAGTTCCGCGCGTAAACTGATTCACCAGTCACCTTTCAGGAATTCGCATGAAGCAGATCACCGCCATCGTCAAGCCGTTCAAGCTCGAAGAAGTTCGTGAAGCTTTGGCCGAGGTGGGCGTAACAGGACTGACAGTCACCGAAGTCAAAGGTTTTGGTCGCCAAAAAGGGCACACCGAGCTGTATCGCGGTGCCGAGTACGTGGTCGACTTTTTGCCCAAGGTGAAAGTGGAGGTGGTGGTCAAAACTGTTGACCTCGACCGCTGCATTGAAGCCATCGTCAAGGCGGCCAAAACAGGCAAGATAGGTGACGGGAAAATCTTCGTCACCAACATCGAGCAAGTGGTGCGCATCCGCACCGGCGAGGTCAACGAGGACGCGGTCTAGGCAAACTGCGCCCAAATGGCCGCCAGCCAAACGGCGGCGCACGAAAGCAAAGACATGAACACCGCTGCACTGGCAATGTCTTTGGCGCGTTTGGACAGATCGTGGAGCTCGAAGGAAATTCGGTCCACCACCGCTTCAATGCTGGAGTTGAGCAATTCAACGATCAGCACCAGCCACACCGATCCTGCCAGCGCTGCGATCTCTAACCAATTTCGGCCCAGCCAAAAAGACGCCGGCAGCATGACGATCGCCAGCCAAATCTCCTGGCGGAATGCGCTTTCTCCCGCGTAAGCCAACTTGAGGCCATTCAACGAATAACCGGTGGCCCGCAACAACCGGTCCAAGCCGGTGTGGCCCTTGTGTTCGTTGGTCATAGAAAGGAGACTGTTGAAGCGAGTGGCGGCAGTCGGTTGCTCACTTGGACGAGACCACCACGGTGCCGCAAACAACGTCATGCCAGAACTGACGCGAAGGATGCAGTCGCGCCAGCATCGCGTAGGCCACGACACCAGCACCCATAACCGCAAAAGAAGCTCCCGGTGAGCGGAGGTCTGCCAACCAGATCGCCAGTAAAGAGGGCATGAACCACAACCAGCTCAGCAAATATCGGCACAGCGCGCGAGGCTGGCTAACGGCGCTTCCGTCGCGACTGGTCAGGCGCAGGTTCCAAGCTTTCATCGCCACGGTCTGACCACCGCGTGACCAAAACCAGACAAAGTAAATGCCCAACACAATGAATAGAAACGCTTGCAGGCCGTGGCGTCCTTGCAGGGCATGACGTTGCTGCGTCAGGCTCGAGAATAAATAGCCCGCAATCATCAGCAGACCGAACAACAGTACGCCCTCGTAAATGAAGCACGCCATCCGTCTGAAGAGGCCAGGAGTTTGAGGCGTCGCACGGGCACCAGCTAAGCTTGCTTCGACGTGTTCCATCAGGGCCGCACAACAGGCGCAGATGCAGCAGTGGAGCGCGTCACGGTGCCTTGAGCGCCCTTTTGAGGCAACAGCGTCGCAGCATCGACGAATTCAGACGAGGCCGCAATTTTGGGTTGCCCTGTTTGCTGATGCGCCGGAGGCGTGACTCGCTTGGAAATCAGATTGGTCGTAGCACCTGGCTGGGCCTGTACCACCGCTGGGGATACCGAGCGCGGGGGCGGGGCCAGCGCTGGATTTGCAACGATGTTTGATTTCACCTGTGCGCTCGGAGTGGCATTGTTGGTCGGAACAGAATTTGCCTTGCTTGCCAAGTCACGTTTTTGGTCTGCCGGAAGAGCTTGGTAGGCCTCCCACTGCGCTTGCCTGTTTTGAGGCGATGATTTGGTGGCCTCCTGGAACTGAAGGCGAACCTTGCCGCGCTGCTCGGGCGACATTTGCGCCCATTCGGCCATCCGAGTTTGAATGCGTCCGCGTTCTTCCAACGACAGATTGGGGAATCGAGCAGCGATAGCCCGCCATTTCTGTTTACGCTCTGTCGAAATACCGGCCCAGTTTTTTTCTAAAGGCTTGAGCGCAGCTTGTTCTTCCGAACTGAGGGATGCGAATTTCGGACCTTGTTCCACAGCTGGCCTGCCGGGGGGAACCGGCTTCAGCACAGGCAAGTTGGCAATTTGGCCTTGCGCCGACAAAAGGTTC
>JANPNT010000283.1:0-1922 GCA_031427655.1 Burkholderiales bacterium | reverse complement strand
ACGAGTTGGCGCGCGAAGGCCAGGACTGCGAGCGCTACAACCTGCTGCACCCGCAAGCCGCACCACGTGTCTCGTTTGTTGGTCAGCAGTTGGACAAACACGCCGGGCCGGTCGTGGCTGCCACCGACTACATGAAGGCCTATGCCGAGCAGATTCGCTCCTTTATTCCAAAGGGCCGCACCTACAAGGTGCTGGGCACCGACGGCTTTGGCCGCAGCGACTTCCGCAGCAAGTTGCGTGAGCACTTTGAGGTCAACCGCCACTACATCGTGGTGGCAGCCCTCAAGGCGATGAGCGAGGAGGGCACCGTGCCTGTGGCCGATGTGGCCGCCGCCATTGCCAAATATGGCATTCAGACCGACAAGGTCAATCCGCTGTACGCCTGACCAACCCGAACGCAAGGAGACACCTATGTCTTTAATCGCAGTAAAAGTGCCTGATATCGGCGATTTCGCCGAAGTGACCGTGATTGAGTTGATGGTCAAACCTGGCGACACCGTGGCGGTGGATCAATCCCTCATCACGGTGGAGTCGGACAAGGCTTCAATGGAAATCCCAAGCAGCCATGCCGGGGTGGTGAAAGAACTCAAGATCGTCCTCGGTGACAAGGTCAAAGAAGGTTCCGTGGTCATGATGCTGGAAGTGGCCGGCGAAACTGCTGCGCCAGCCCCGACAGCCGATTCAGCGCCTGTTTTAGAGCAAAAACAGCCTCTAGCCGGCGTATTTAATGCCTCGGTAGCTATTGAATCAGTAGCACCTGCGGTTGCCACGGCTGCGACTGGCCCGATTGAGGTTCATGTGCCCGATATCGGCGATTTCAAAGACGTGACGGTCATTGAAGTGCTTGTGAAGCTGGGTGACACCATCAAGGTCGAGCAAAGCCTGGTGACCGTGGAGTCGGACAAGGCGGCGATGGAGATTCCGTCGTCGGCCGCCGGTGTTTTGAAAGAACTCATGGTCAAGGTTGGCGACAAGATCAATATCGGTGATTTGTTGGCCATTCTTGAAGGCACCGTGGCCGTGGCTGCAGCTCCGGCTACAGCTTCGGCCGCAGCGGCACCTGCACCTGCTGCCCCTGCGGTCGCTGCGCCAGCCGTCGCTGCGCTTGCAGCCCCAGCCCCGGTCGCCGTTACAGCGCCCGTTGCTGCCCCAGCGGCTGCTGCGCCTGCGGCTGCAACGCTGTCAGTACCTGCCCACAACCCCACCACGGCACCTGTTGGTTTGCCCCATGCCTCGCCCTCTGTGCGCAAGTTTGCGCGGGAGTTGGGTGTGCCTTTGAATGAAGTCAAGGGCAGTGGCCTCAAAGGCCGCATCACCGACACCGACATCCAGTCGTTCACCCGCACGGTCATGAGCGGCGCGGTGCAAACGCTGGCGATTGCAGCCCAAGCCAAGCCCGCAGCAGCGGCTGCGGCTGCGGGCAATGATGGCGCAGGCCTGGGCTTGATTCCCTGGCCCAAGATCGACTTCAGCAAGTTTGGCCCGGTGGAACGCCGGGACATGTCGCGCATCAAGAAAATTGGGGGTGCTAACCTGCATCGCAACTGGGTCATGATTCCGCACGTCACCAACCATGATGATTGCGACATCACCGAGCTGGAGGCCTTCCGCGTCGCCATCAACAAGGAGAACGAGAAGAGCGGCAAGGGTCCGAATGACGCAGGCGTCAAAGTCACCCTGTTGGCGTTCCTGATCAAGGCTTGCGTGGCTGCGCTCAAGAAGTTTCCGGATTTCAACGCCAGCATCGACGGCGAGCAGATCGTTTTGAAGCAATACTTTCACATTGCCTTTGCGGCCGACACGCCCAATGGCCTGATGGTGCCGGTGATCAAGGATGCTGACAAAAAAGGCGTCCTGCAAATCTCGCAGGAGATGAGCGAGCTGGCTAAAAAAGCGCGAGACGGCAAGCTCAGTCCGGCCGA
>JANPNT010000282.1:0-5046 GCA_031427655.1 Burkholderiales bacterium | reverse complement strand
CGCCACGTCCACCGGCGTGACCTCCTTGTCGCGCACGATCACCATGCCGGTGCTGTTTTGCCCGCGGATGTGGCTGCCGGTGATGCCGGTGTAGACGCGTGTGATCTTGCAGTCGGCCATCATTTCGGCCTCTTTCAAAGCCTGCTGAATGCTTTGCACCGTGGCGTCAATGTTCACCACCACGCCGCGCTTCAGCCCGTGCGTGGGCGCAAAGCCCAAGCCGGCCAAACGCAACTCGCCGCCAGCCATCACCTCAGCCACCACGGCCATGACTTTGGCGGTGCCAATGTCCAAGCCGACGACGATGTCTTTGATTTCTTTGGCCATGGTGTTCCTAGTTTTTCTTTTCTTTTTCGGTTGCTTTGGCGGCGGCACTTGCGTTGGCGTTGGCGTTTGCGGTTCCCCCAACGGCACCCGTTGTCACGCCGCGCAACCTGAGCGCGTAGCCGTTGTGGTGGCGCAGGTCGGCGTACTCCAGGGGGCGCTGGTATTGCGCCAGCACTGGCAGCACGGTGCCCACAAAGCGCTCGGTGCTGGCGACCAATTCATCGTGTGTGCCGCGGCCCAACGCCAGCTCGCCGCCGCTGTCGAGTTCGGCATGCCACGAGCCGCGTCCGGTGAGGCGCAGGGTGTCGATCTGGGTGTTGAGTTTGGCGAACAAGGGCTGCAAGCTTTGCAGCAGGTTCAACATCAAGGCCGAGGTGCCGGGCGGGCCGCTGAGGGTGGGCAAGTTGTCGTCTTCAACGTCGCCCAAATTGGCCTCAAACACCTCGCCAAAACTGTTCACCAGCTTGTCGTCGGCGTCTTCAAAGCCCCACAAGGCCACGGCGCGGTGCTCTTCGAGTCGCACCACCAATTTGCCCGGCCACTCGCGCCGCACCTGTGCTTTGCGCACCCAGGGCACGGCTTCAAAGGCGGTTTGGTCTGCGGCCAATTTGGTGGTGAAAAAGTTTCCGGCCAACTGGGGTGCGGCGTTGGCGCGAATGGTGGCCACGCTGTTGCGCGTCACGTCGCCTTCAATCCGAATGGCGCGGATAGAAAACAGCGGATGGCGGGCTGCCCACAGCACCATGGCGGCCACCAAAGCCACGGCCACCAGCGCAAACAACGCCACGGCGGTGATGTTCATCAGGCGCACGTCACCTGGCAACGCGGCGGGCGCGGCGTTGTAGGTGGGGCGTGGGGTGGGGTTGCGCTTCATTTCTTCGTCAAGCTTTGATGGGCGTGTCCAGGCTCGCGCCAGCAATCAGGTGCAAGCACAAAGCTTCGTAACCCATGCCGGCGGCCTTGGCCGCAATCGGTACCAGCGAGTGCGAGGTCATGCCCGGCGAGGTGTTGATCTCCAGCAAGTAAGGCTTGCGATCGGTCGCGCGAATCATCACGTCGGCGCGGCCCCAACCCCGGCAACCCAAGGTGCGGTAGCACTGCAAAACGATGCGCTGAATTTCGCGTTCTTCCGCTTCTGGCAAGCCGCTGGGACATTGATAGCGAACCACGTCGGTGAAGTATTTGTTCTCGTAGTCGTACGCGCCTTCGGGTGCGGTGATGCGCACCACCGGCAAGGCCACGGCGCTGTCGCCCGCGCCGAGCACGGCACAGGTCACTTCATCGCCGTCGATGAACTCTTCGCACAGAACGTCGGGGTCGTACTTGGCGGCCAAGGCCACGGCGGCTTGCATTTGCGAATAGCCCTCGACCTTGGTCACGCCGATGGACGAGCCTTCGCGCGGCGGCTTGACGATCAGGGGCAAGCCCAGGTGGTCCGGCACCTCGCGCACGCGCTCGCGGGTTTGCTCGGTGGGTGGCAGCCACACATGGTGCGGCGTGGGCAGGCCCTCGGCAATCCACACGCGTTTGGTCATGACCTTGTCCATGGCAATGCTGGAAGCCATGACGCCGCTGCCGGTGTAGGGAATGCCCAGCAATTCGAGTGCGCCTTGCACCGTGCCGTCTTCGCCGTGGCGACCGTGCAGCGCGATGAAGCAACGCGCAAAACCTTCTCGCTTCAGGTCGATCAAGTCGCGCTCAGCCGGGTCAAACGCATGCGCATCAACACCCTGCGATTGCAGCGCCGTCAGCACGCCGTTGCCCGACATCAGCGAGATATCTCGCTCGGCCGAACTGCCGCCCATGAGCACGGCCACCTTGCCGAGTGATTTCACGTTCACCGTCTTCTGTTGCGTCATTTCAGAACTCCCATTGCGTCCACCACGTGCTGCGCCACGCTGCCGATGGTTCCTGCGCCCATGACCAACACCACATCGCCTGCGTGCACTTGCTCGGCAATCACAGCGGCCATGGTTTTGACGTCGTCCACGAACACCGGATCGACCTTGCCCGCCACGCGCAAGGCGCGAGTCAGAGCGCGGCCATCTGCGGCCACGATGGGTGCTTCACCGGCTGCATAAACCTCGCTCAGCAGCACCAGGTCGGCGGTGCCTATGACCTTCACAAAGTCTTCAAAACAGTCGCGTGTCCGGGTGTAGCGGTGTGGCTGAAATGCCAGTACCAAGCGCCTGCCGGGAAAGGCACCGCGCGCGGCGGCCAAGGTGGCAGCCATCTCCACCGGGTGGTGGCCGTAGTCGTCAATGAGGGTGAACGTGCCGTCTTGCGCCGGCCAGTCGCCGTAGCGCTGAAAGCGTCGGTCCACACCGCGAAACTCGCCCAAGCCTTTGACGACGGCGGCGTCGGGCAACTCCAACTCGGTGGCCACGGCAATGGCGGCCAAGGCGTTCAACACGTTGTGGTTGCCGGGCATGTTCAACGTGACTTGCAGGTCAGGCATTTGCACGCCGTTGCGGCGTTGCACGGTGAAGCTCATTTGGCCTGCGTGCGCTTGCACATTCACGGCGCGCACCATGGCGTCTTCAGCAAAGCCATAGGTCACCACCGGGCGCGAAATCATCGGCATGATGGAACGCACGCCGGCGTCGTCGCTGCACAAAATAGCAGCGCCGTAAAACGGCATGCGGTGAATGAACTCAACAAAGGCCTGCTTCAGTTTGGCGAAGTCATGGCCGTAGGTGTCCATGTGGTCGGCGTCGATGTTGGTGAGCACCGCCATGATGGGCAGCAGGTTCAGGAACGAGGCATCCGACTCATCGGCCTCGACCACGATGTACTCGCCCGAGCCCAAGCGCGAGTTGGCACCGGCCGCGTTCAAGCGCCCGCCGATCACGAAGGTCGGGTCCACCCCGGCTTCGGCCAACACGCTGGTGACCAAGCTGGTGGTGGTGGTTTTGCCGTGCGTGCCTGCAATCGCGATGCCCTTTTTTAAGCGCATCAATTCAGCCAACATCACCGCGCGCGGCACGATGGGAATGCGCTTGCCGCGCGCGGCCATCACCTCGGGGTTGTCGGCTTTGACTGCGGTGGACGTGACGACCGCTTCGGCACCTTGGATGTTCACAGCGTCGTGGCCGATGGCCACTTGAATGCCCAGCGTGGCCAAGCGACGCGAGGTCGCGCTGTCGCTTTGATCAGTGCCTGAGACGACGTAGCCGAGGTTGTGCAAGATCTCGGCGATGCCGCTCATGCCCGCGCCGCCGATGCCGACGAAGTGAATGTGTTTGACAGCGTGTTTCATGGGCATGCTGGTCCACGCGGTGAGGCAAGGGTCGTGCGCCTCCCTCCTGCAAGGGGGGACGTTGGGAAGGAAGTTGAACTGTTGAAAAAATGCGGTGAGTGTTCAACGTTTGCATCCCCCCTTGCAGGGCGCGTCTGGGCTGGCAAGCCCAGACCGCTTCGCGGGCTCGCCGCACGCGGCTCGAAAGCCCCGCTACGCCCCCAGCCCTCCCCCTGACAGGAGGAGGGGGTCCATACGGGACGACGTGCCGTCATACCGCCACCATCCCTTCAATCCGATCCGCCACCCGTTGCGCCGCATGCGGCTTGGCCAACGACCGCGCTTTTGTGGCCATGGTCAGCAAGGTGTCGCGGGTCAAGCCCATCAGCAAATCGGCCAGCGAGCGCGCCGTCAAATCGCCTTGCGGCAAGTGAATGCCCGCGCCGTGCGACGCCATCCACTGCGCGTTGTCGCGTTGGTGCGAGGTGGTACTGACCACCAGCGGCACCAGCACCGCCGCCACACCGGCGGCGCACAGCTCGCTCACCGTGACCGCACCGGCGCGGCAAACAACCACATCGCAGTCGGCGAGTTGATCGGCCATGTGCGTGATGAAGGGCCGCACGTCGGCGTGAACATCGACTTGGTCATAGGTCATTTGCACCACAGCCAAATGCGCCGCGCCGGTTTGATGGGTGACTTGCGGGCGCTGTGCAGCGGGCATCAAGGCGATGGCTTGCGGCACGCAGTCGTTCAGCGTTTTTGCGCCCAAACTGCCGCCGACCACCAGCAACTTCAGCGGGCCGGTGCGGTGGGCAAAGCGTTGCGCAGGTGCAGGCAAGGCTTCTATTTCTGCGCGCACGGGGTTGCCCGTCACGGTTGAGTTTTTGAGCTTCAGCGCAGCATTGCTGTCGAAGCCAAAGGCGATGCCTTGGGCGAACGGCAGCAGCGCTTTGTTGCTCATCAAGAGTGAAGCGTCGGCGTTGACCAACATCAGCGGTTTTCGCAGCAGGCGGGCCATCAGGCCGCCAGGGAAGCAGACGTAGCCGCCCATGCCAAGGACGGCGTCGGTTTTTCTGTTTTTGATGATTTGCGCGCAGCTGGCGAAGGCGCAGAGGAGCTGCCAGGTGCCTTTGAGGCTGTGCATCAGGCCGTTGCCGCGCAGGCCGGCGAAGGCGATGGTGTCCATGGGGATGCCGCTCGGTGGGACGAGTTTGTTTTCCATGCCTTTTTGCGTGCCGAGCCAACTGATGGTCCAGCCTCGGGTTTGCATTTCTTTGGCCACCGCGAGGCCGGGGATGACGTGGCCTCCGGTGCCGGCGGCCATGATGAGCAGGTGTTTTTGGGTCATTCGGTGACCTCTTTTGTTGTTTGTTTTATTGGCTGTTTCGAACTGCGTTGCACTGCGTCGGGGTTTCGTCCCGACAGCCGAGTCCCTTTTCTTTGCTTCGCCAAAGAAAAGAAACCAAAAGAAAGGCGAC
>JANPNT010000281.1:0-14110 GCA_031427655.1 Burkholderiales bacterium | reverse complement strand
CGCCCTGATGGACGTGCAAGGTGCCGACATGGCCTTCTCACCCGGCTTTCGGTGGGGCACGTCGCTGTTGCCCGGCGACACCATCACACGTGAATTGCTGATGGACCAACTCGCCATCACCTACCCCTACGCTACGCTTTCAGACATGAGCGGCGAGACGATCAAAATCATTCTGGAAGACGTGGCCGACAACCTCATCAACTCCGACCCCTACTACCAACAAGGCGGCGACATGGTGCGCGTGGGCGGCCTGACTTACGCAATGAACCCGGGTGCTGCCATGGGCAGCCGCATCAGCGACATGCGCCTGAAAGGCCAGCCTTTGGAGGCCGGTAAAAAGTACAAGGTGGCGGGCTGGGCACCTGTGAGTGAAGATGCCAAAAACGCGCCGGGCACCCAACCGATTTGGGAGCTGGTGGAAAGCTGGCTGAAGGCCCAAGGCGGGCAGGTCAAGGCTCGCCGCATCAACACGCCGTCGCTGAGTGGCGTGCAGGGCAACCCGGGCATTGCGAACGCCGCCTCAAAATAACAACACCACCACTGGAGCCACCATGCGCATCAAATCGATCATTGCCAGCTTGACCCTCGCTCTGTTTGCAGGCTTTGCTTGCGCCCAGGACACGGTCGTGTATCACTTCGATAACGCCGCCACGCAAGGCTTGAAGGGCTTGCGCAACGTGCGCAACCACATCGACACCGACACAAGCGTCAAGCTCACCGTGGTGACGCACGCCGATGGCATCGACATGCTGATGGAAGGTGCCAAAGCGGCCGATGGCACCGAATACGCACCACTGGTGGCAGCCCTCAAAGCCCGGGGCGTGAACTTCGAAATTTGCGAAATCACGCTGAAGAACCGTGGCCTGAAAAAGGAGCAGTTCATCCAAGAAGCCGACTTCACGCCGTCGGGCGTGGTGCGGTTGGCCAAGTTGCAGAAGCAGGGCTACGCCTACATCAAGCCATGACCGGCCAAAGAAGGCCAAAGAGAGACAAGAGAGGCCGAGAAAGCCTGATCGTCGTTCAGATGGGCTTCGGCCGCGTTGAGAAGCGCGCCAACGCCATCACATCGTCCTCGGCCATTTCACCGGGAATGGCTTGCACCAAGCGGCCTTGCGAATCAAGCACGCAGGTCATGGGAATCACGCGCCGCTGAGTCAAACGTTGACGCAGCACGCCGCCGTCCAACGCCACCGGAAAGCTGAAGTTGTTCAACGCCATGTAGCGGCGAACAGCGGCTTCGTGGGTGTCCAGCGCGACGCTCAACACGCGCAGATCTGAACGCTTGGTGGTCCGGTACAGCTTGTCGATATGAACGTTGTGTCGCTTGCAATACGGGCAGTAGGTTTCCCAAAAAACCACCACCGCACTTTGACCGCGCCATGACTCGGGTGACAGCGTGCTGCCGTCCAGGAGTTGGATCGTCGGCCACTCGATCGCGGCGGCCTGCGCGATCACCAAACTTGGAAGGCTCGCACTCAGGCAAGCCGCAGCAAAGTCGCGCCGCTTCATTTGCCGCCCTGCTGTTCAAGCAGCAGGTAAGTGTTGAACGCATTCATGCGGTTGGCCGCCCGGAACAGTGGCAGGTGCTCGAAGCGCGACCAATCGGCTTTGGCGTAAGCCTCTTCAAACGGCTCCAAATTGGCGGCAGCCTCGGCCATGGTTTTGCGCAGATGCACGAGGTAGTCGCGTGTGAGTTGGAGGTCGACGAGAGGGGTCTGAGACAAAGCGCCGTGGCCCGGCACGATGAAGGCGGGTTGGAAGTCCATCAAGGTTTGCAGCGACGCAATCCACTGGCGGCTGTCGGCCTCGCCCACGAACGGAATGCGACCGCGAAACACCAAATCACCGGCAAACAACACACCGCGCTGCGGCACCCAGACCACCAGATCTTCGGCCGTGTGGGCAGGGCCAACATGACGCAACACGAAGTCCACGCGGCCCACCCGCAAGGCGGTTTCGTTGGCATCTAACCAACGGTCGGCACCGACCAATCGCGTTTTCGCGTCCACCCAAGGGGCCACCTCTTGCCTGCTGGATTGAAGCCGTCGCTGCGCCGCATCCGAGTGCAAATAGTCCTTTCCGTTGGCGTGCGCAATCACCGTCGCACCCGCCGCCTTGAAGGCCTGCAACCCGTAGATGTGGTCGGCGTGATAGTGAGTGACGATCACATGGCGGATGGGCTGGTGTGTGAGCCGCCGTATCTCGGCGATCAGCTCAAGCGCCAGGGCCGGCGAGCCCAACGCGTCGAGCACCACCACGCCGTCATCAGTGACGACGAAGCCCGCGTTCGAAATAAAATTTCGGTTGGCGCTGGAGCCCAAAGCGGCCTCGCCCTGCACAAAGTAAACGCCCTCGGCCACGCGCTGGGCCTTCACCGTTTGGGCGTTGGCAGCCGCTGCAAGGGCCAATGTGCAGGCACACAGCAACCGACAAAATCCAAACGCGACGCTGCCAAAAATAGCTTGATTCATAAGTACGCAGTTTGCGCGTTTCGGGAATTGCTGGCGGTGGCCGGTGTCGGTAAGTGCGGGTAAGCGATAGCGACCCACACGGCCACATTGTTAGTCCAGCACAAGTAAAGTGAACTCGCGGACCTGTACAGGAAACCAACTGCTCGCGGTTCAGCCAAGCCCGCGATGAATCCAACAAACAATCACTGATCGAGGCACAGCAGATGACTTTCATTCAAAACCTCCGACCACTCGCCGCTGTCACGCTCCTGCTGGGCGGCACCGTGCAAGCCCAGACTGCCAGCTCACTGCAAACACGCTCTCTGGCCGCCACCTGCGCCGGTTGCCACGGCACCGAAGGCTATGCGGTTCAAGGCGACACCATGGTGCGCTTGGCGGGCTTGCCGAAGGAGTACATGGTCTCGCAGATGCTGGCGTTTCGCGAAGGCAAACGCCCTGCCACGGTCATGCACCAAATCAGCAAGGGTTACACGGCCGAGCAAATCGAAGCCCTGGCGATTTACTTCGCCGCCAAAAACACAACCCCAAAGCAATGAGCCGCACATGATGAATCGTCGAAATGTGGTTCAAGGCTTGTTGGCAGGCGGCTCCCTGGCCGCCCTCGGTGGCTGCGCCACCACCGGTGGCGCGCCGTCTGCCGCCAGGGTGGTGGTGGTGGGAGGAGGCTTCGGAGGAGCCACTGCGGCCAAGTACATCAGGTTGTGGTCTGACAACACGCTGGACGTGGTGTTGGTGGAGCCAAGCCGCAATTTCATGTCGTGCCCGATGTCCAATTTGGTGGTGGGCGGACTGCGGCAACTGTCCGACATCACCCTGAGCTACGACGGGCTGCGCAGCAAGCACGGCGTGACGGTGGTGCACGACATGGTGGCAGCCATCGACGCTGAGAAGAAAACCGTCAAGCTGGCCAACGGCGGTGAAATTCGTTACGACAAATTGGTGCTGTCGCCCGGCATTGACTTGATGTTTGACGAGATTCAAGGTTTGAAGCAAGCCAACGCAGACGGTCAAATTTTGCAGGCATGGAAGGCTGGCAATGAGACGGTCGCCTTGTTCAAACAGCTTGAAGCCATGCGCGATGGCGGCGTGTTTGCCATCACCATTCCCGAAGCGCCCTACCGCTGCCCACCGGGCCCCTACGAGCGGGCCAGCGTGGTCGCTGCCTACCTGAAAAAGAACAAACCCAAGTCCAAGGTGTTGATTCTTGACGCCAACCCCGACGTCACGTCCAAAGCCGCGCTGTTCAAAAAAGCGTGGGCCGACATGTATGGCGGCATGTTGGAGTACCGAGGCCAGCACAAGGCCAGCAGCGTCGATGCGAAAACCATGACGGTGAAATTCGACGTCCAAGACGACGTGAAGGCCGATGTGCTGAACGTCTTGCCACCCATGCGCGCCGGTGCATTGGCAGTGCAGTCCAGGTTGGCGAATGCCAATGCGCGCTGGTGTCAGGTGAATTACCAAACCTTTGAATCCACCGCAGCCAAAGACATTCACGTCATTGGCGACGCCATTCAAATTGCCCCGGCCATGCCCAAGTCAGCCCACATGGCCAACAGTCACGGCAAGGTGGTGGCAGCAGCCATCGTGGCCGAGTTGAAGGGCTTGGAGCTGAATGCGCGCCCGATGTTGACCAACACTTGCTACAGCTTTGTGAGCACGGCGGAAGTGATTCACGTGGCCAGCGTGCATGAGTACGTGGCGGCTGAAAAAACCTTCAAAACCATCGCCGGTTCGGGCGGCGTGTCGGCGGCACGTTCGGAGCTGGAAGCAACTTACGCCACCGGCTGGGCGCGCAATATTTGGGCCGACACGCTGGGTTGACGGGTCGGGTTGAACCTTTGGCAGTGGCGCATGGCCAAGGCCTGAGCTGCCTCTTTGACTACGCTCGCCACAGCTGATACTTCAGCGCCAGCACCGCCCCGCCCACGATGCTGGCCGTGGCAATCAAGCTGCCCACCGACAGCGTAGACAAGCCGCTGATGCCCTGCCCCACCGTGCAGCCCAGGGCCACCACGCCGCCCACGCCCATCAGCACCGCGCCGACCAAGTGGTTGGCCACGTCCTCAGCACCGCCAAAGCCTTCCCAGCGAAAGCTGCGGTCGGCCAGCGAGGCCGTAAAACCACCGAAGGCCACACCGACCATGCTGACGATGCCCAGCGTCAGCAACTTCGACTTGTCGCTGAAGTACAGCAACCAATCCAGCGTGTAGCCCACGGGGGCCACCATGCTGAAAGATTCCATGCGCCGGGAGTTGGTCGACAAGAACGCGGGCTCTAAGGTGGTCGGGTCTTCGGGCACATAACCCAGCCGACCCGACACCCACCACACCGCGACGATCACTGCGCCAATGCCCGCACCGCCCCACCAAACTTCAGCCGTGCGGCCTTCAGGTTTGTGCACCACCCAGGCCGTCAACGCCAGCGCGACCACTGCGCCAAGGCACATCGCCAGCACCGACTTCGCCATGCCAAAACTTGCGGCAAGCAGCGAAGGCAAGTCCTGCCCGGTGGGCAGGTCCAGATAGACCAGATCCACGGTGTTGACGCGCAGCACCGCCGTGATGCCCCGCAGCGTGGCGAACGCGGCCACGCCCAACACGATCACCGTCACCAGTGCCTTCAGGTTGCCGGTGCCCAGACGCACCAGGTTTTTGCTGCCGCAACCCGACGCCAGCACCATGCCAAATCCGAACATCGCGCCGCCCACAACCGACGACAGCCACAACAACCGCGTGCCAGCGTAAAGCGACTGCTTGGCCTCAACCCAACCCATCGCGACCATGCCGTTGAAGCCCAGCACCGCGACTGCAATGGCCAACACCCACATGCGCGCGCGAGTCCAATCGCCCATGTTGACCACATCGGAAACCGCACCCATGGTGCAAAAGTGGGTGCGCTGCGTGATGGCCCCGAAAAGGGTCGCCAAAGCAAACGAAGCCCACAAGACTTTGGTGGCCAAACTGCTGATTTCAATTTCGTTCATCTGACGATTGTCGTTTGACTGCTGCACGGCGCTGAGCGCATGCGACCTTAAATGGGCGGGCTGATAAAGTGAAGCTTCGCCAAGGCTGCAGCTGCACATGACCCACCACAAACCCAACATCAGCGAAGAAGACTTGGTTTTTGAGTCGGCCGCCGAGCTGTTCGGCTTGCTGTCCACACCCGTGCGCTTGAAGATCATCAGCGCTGTCTGCCAAGGCGAGCGCAACGTGTCGCAGCTGCTGGCGCAAATAGAGACCACCCAGCCCAACATGTCGCAACACCTGGCCACGCTGCACCGCGCCGGTGTGCTCGGACGGCGACGTGAAGGCACGCAGATTTACTACAAACTGCAAAGCGAACGCGTCGCCACGCTGTGCCGAGCGGTGTGCACGCAAGTGGCCACCGAACTGGACGGCGACACCTCAGTCCCTGCCACTGACCGTTTGTTGCGGGCCGTGCAACGCTGAAGCCTGCACGGCGTCCCGCGTTGGGACGACTGCCCCAAGTTGAGTGAACAGCCTTCCAGCCAAGCCATTGCTCGCCGTCAGATGGCCATGAACCTGCCCGTCAACGGCAACTTGGCGCAAGCCAGCATCCAACCGAAGCGCTGCTGCGGTTGACAGACTTCAGGAAAGTCGGCGCTTTCGCAGCCTCGTTCAGCGCTTGCCAAAATGCGACACTTGACTCAACACGGTTCGCTCAGGGTGGAATCATTTTGTAAGCTCGTTAACTTGAGGCCTGCTTCTTGACGGTGCCGTGGTTCGCTCATGAGATCGGACGATCACCGGCGTGAAATCAAAGTGCCGTCTTCGCACCGCATCTTTGTTGAAGGATGCGGACGGTGAGTTCTTGCGCTTGACCATGAGCGGAGTGCTGAGATTACGCGTGCGCACGCAGCGCAGCTTGGCGCGTGGCCCCTGTCTCTGCACTCACTTCCGTTTTGATATTCGTCGAGGAAGCGCTGGACTCGATGCTTGGATTTCGGCCAATTTCTTGCATTGACCGCTGTTGAAGAGCGGTTGTCAGACTGCCTGACAACCGGTGTTCACGCCGGTCTAAATCCGCCGATTCAGCTCAACGAGCGATGACGCAAAGCCGGCGAATTTCGTTGGCGCTGACTTCGGTGAGGTCCGGATCTGTGGCGACCCGCACGCGAATGTCGCCGTCACGTTGAGGTACTTGGTCGAGGACGAATTCAACAGATTGGCCTTTGAGTTCACCGATCAGAGCGAACCCTGTGGGCACAGTTGCCACCGACTCAATCGACTTCGGTGCGCCTGCTGGTTTTTGCGGCGACGCTGTCGCGGCAGCCACGGCTCTTGCCGAGGTTTCGGGCGACGTCGGCTTGGCTTTCTCCGAGCATCAAACGTTGATGAAAAAACAGCGAGTGTTCCAGCGGCTTCAAACCTTCACGCTGTTCGTTCTCGATGACTTGGTCATAGCGGTTGGCGGTCTTGTCGATGAAGGCGGGGATATCTGTTTTGCCAGCAAGTTGAGAAGCACGCAGCCTGCGCGCGCCGAAGTTGACCATCCAGCGTCCGGGTTGCGTTGGATGCGGTCGCACCGAGATGGGTTGGCGCACGCCACGCTCGACGATGGTTTTGGCCAGTTGCTGGAACGCTTCGCTGTCGAATTCGCGGCGCGGTTGAGAGGGGTCTTCATCGATGCTGTCCAAGGGCAGCATCCAGGGCGTGCTGCTTTGGGGCCGGAGGGGCGATTGCGCGCGCTTGAACCCACGCCGATCGATTGATCGAGCGACAGCGCATCAAAGTCGATTCACATGAGGTTCAACCTGCCCGTTCACGATTTCTGAGATGCGCGCCAAGCTGCAGGCTATCTCGTTCCAGGTGTCGCGTGCAGCTGTCTTTTTCAGGGACCACATCACTGCACCCGAGGCCTGCGCTTCTGCGATGACGCAACGTTTAGGGATGCAAGCAAAGGGCCCCAGTGTCGGACTCAGAGGGATCATCAGCGCCCAGTAGCGCCTGACGGGCCCAGCGAAGTTGGCTTTCTTAAACGGTGTGGCTTCTGCCAAGGTGGGCAGCAGGCCGATCAAGTTCAGATTCGGATTCAACACTGCTTTGACTTTGCGCAGGCGCTCATCAGGTTTTGGCGTTGTGCGTCGCCTCAGCCAACGTCCAAGGCACGCGGATCAGACCGTCACCGCAGTTGATACTTTCGAAGCCGCAGTTTGGAAGTCTGGCGGGCACCGCCGCTGTCACGCGCCATGGTGAGCGGGCTGCCCGCTACCGAGTGGCGACTTCATCCACAGCCAAACATGCAGCAGCTCGCCCGGCGTGCGCATTTGACGCACGGAACCGTGGCGCGTGTTCAGCGCACTGAAGTACTTTTGTGGTGCAACCGTCGCGTGAAGGGGCGATTAAATACCCGCCTCTTTTTGCATCAAAAGCACGCGACCACCGCAACCCGGCGTGGATGGTTTGCGCGCTCCGATGGGGTCAGCAAATCCTCTGGTGTTGCGCGTTCGGGCCTTCAAACCTGCGGGGTCGAGCACTTCAATTTCTCGGTTGTCGACGCGCAGCAAACCACATTCAACGAAGGCGCTGAACGAGCGGCTCACGGTTTCGTGGGCGATGCCGAGCAAGCTGGCGATGTCGCGCCGGCTCATGCGCAGCAGCAGCCGGCGTGAAGACTGTCCGTGCGCGGCCATGCGCGCGGCCCACCACGCGATGAAGCGTGCCAAGCGCACTTCAGACGACACCGCCGCCATCAATTCGGTCATCTCGCTGACGCGCATAAGCTGACGGCTGAGCGCCATTTGCAGCGCGCGATCCAGGGCTGGGCATTGCTCGCGCAGGCTGCCCCAGTCATTTAGCGGGATGGCGTACACGCTGGCGTCTTCGAGCGCCATGGCCGCCACCGGTTGGCGGTTTTCACACAGCGCTTCAAAGCCCATCACCTCGCCCATACCGGTAAAGGCCAATACCTGTTCGTAGCCGTCTTCGGCGGTCTTAATGGTCTTGAAGGTGCCCAAGCGCACCACGTACAAATGCGTGGCGCGCGTGCCTTCTAAAAAGAGGGCCGTGCCCGCCCGCACTTGCCGCACAGACACTTGCAACGGCGAGGCGCTGTCGGTTTGCAGTGAAGTTTCAGGGCTGCCCATGAGCTTGAGCAATTCCGACAGTGGGCGCAGTGCTGAAGCACACGCCGAGGTGCTTTGCTCTTGGCTTTGCTCTTGGCTTTGACCTGGCCTTTGGTCTTGCTCCGTCCCCTGCGCCGTGAACGCGGACATTGGCAGGTAGGACGCGGCGACATGTTGAGTCGACACATTGAAATTCATGCGGGTCTCCGTCAGTGTTGAACAGGGACGGTGCAGATTTGGTCAACACCGGTGTGTGGACACAGTGTGCGAATCCACCGCAGCGGCGGCAATCGGCAACTGCTGCGATTCGCACTCAAAACGCCGATGCAATTGACACGATTACTTACCGTTAGCGTTCAGACTTTTCTGATTCCCCTGCGGAGCTCGCCTCGGCTGAAGCCGCTCGACGATGCACTGAAGCTCGACGTCGCCGCCTGCGTCTAAGCCGATTCATGTTGAGCGCCGTCAATGCGCGCGGCCGCCATCGCTCGCACAGTGCATCGAGTTGTAACTCTAGTGGAGTGCGCAGAGTTCGAGAAAAGCGCAGCCCGCCTGTCCACCCAACCCAACCTTGCCGACGTGGAGCTTGCCAAGATGGCGCGACCGCCGCATTCAGAGATCCAGACCGAAAACGCGGGCCAAAGCGCAGCGGGTCACATGCTGCACGCCGCGAGTCGTGTCCAGCACGCCGTCATCCAGCCTTGGGGAATTCGAGTGCAACGCAGCCTTGGGTCGAATGGGCAGGCGGCGATGGGCCCGTGGACGGCGGTGTCTGACAGCTTGTTCGTCCCGTTTGCCGGCACACATTTGAACGCCGACCGCGACCACATCGAAACCGACAACGACATCGACAACATGAGCTGCGCTGCCGAGGCTGACCGCGTGCACCGCGGCCTGGTGGACAGCTTGGTCGACGTCGAGCGCATCACAGAAATTAACGACCCGCGACTTGACGCATTTGGCGGCGCGCAAGCCGTGCGCTTCGACGCCACAGCCTTGCTCACTGCGCAAGGCGCTGCACCTTGCGTGGCCTGGGGCGGATGGCAACAACAAGGCCTCGAAGCCATTGCCTGCGAAGGCGTTTGGGGCCAGCTGCTTGAAGTTGTTTTGCCAGCAGAAACAACGGCCCATGCGACACCGCAAGCAGCAAGCCACCTGGCAAAGCTGTTGGACACGATGGGCTGCAGCTTGGCTTGCGGCAACGTGGCTTGTTTGATCAACGTGGGCAGCACAGGCATGTGGTGGCGCGCCACGCAAATACAGGCTGCCGCAGTGACGGCACCTGATGGCCGCGCGCACCTGGTTTTGGCATTGGCGGGCAGCCCGGTGCTGCCGCATGCCGGTGCTTGGCGCGTGACGCACGGTGGGCAAACCATGCCAGGCGTCGAGGGCGACCACGCCACTGACCACGCGCCCGTGGCAGTGATCAGGCGCAACGCAGAACCGCTGTGGCAAATCGCAGACTGCCGTGACTTGTTTGCGCACACCGCCCGGTCCGCCATTGACCCGCAGCGCCGACCAAGCCATCGACCCAGCACGCTCGGCCACGCACACGCAATGCTGCCAGCGGCTTTGAATGAGCACCTGGCACATCACAACGTCGCCATGAACACCGGGCTTCACGAGCTTCATTTTGTGCGGCCCCAGCTGGAGCGTTTGACGATGAAGAGCAGCGGCGTGTACGGCCGACTGGCCCCAGGTGACGATGCGCGCCTTGAGCTTTGGAGCGCCCTGTTCGCAGGGTCAGCGGCCAACACCGCCTCAGCACCACTCACCTCCAAACCCGAGCTGCTGCACACCCAAATTCACGCCAACCAAATGCCCAGTTTGGGCATAGACGGCCTGCACTTCGAGACGCGTTGGAAGGTGACGGCCGAAAAAGCCGTTGTCATGTTCGAGACCGGCGAACAGCGCTTGCGATGGCAATACGACCCGGCAGGCCACACCGAAGCAGCCGTTGGCGTGAGCGCCGAGGATTGGCAAATTTCGCTCGGGCCTTTGCGGTTCGAATTGCAAACTGCCGACCACGCACTGCTGAACTTGGATGCAGACCGCATGCAATCTGGCTGCATGCAAGCCGCACATCTGGCGCAGCCTATGTGGCGCTGGGGGCGCGGCTTGCAGGCCGTGCAGGGAGTGCAAGCCATAAGGGCGTTATGGCCCGAGCTGATGGACGCCCTCAACGGCGCTGGCGCGGGCACGTCTTGGCCCATGGTCGTCACCGACACGCGCCTGTACATACAACACCACGTTTGCGCTCCTCGACTTGCATTCGGCTGGGGCTCGGTGCAAAACGCGCAGATCGAGTTTGGCGGTTGGACATGCTCTCAGCCAAGTCAAAGCTGGTTCGGCATGACGCTGGGGACTGCTGCTTGCCCGCTGACGTTGGTGCTGCCCACAGGGGTGGGTGATGCGTTTGTGCGTGTGGGCGTCGGTTGCCAGGACGGCGCTCAGGTCCACACCCCGCCGCTTGATTCCCTCCACCCGGTCAGCGCTGCGGCTGCGCGCATTCAAGTGCAGATTTCATGCCCCTTGAACTTGGCGTTCGAAGTGGGCGAAGGGTCAGCGCGAGATGTCGGGAGTGCTGCGGCGAGGGCCGTGATTCAAGCGCGCGATGACGCGCCCGACCGGCTTTTCGCGGAGGTGGGCGGCATGGTGCACGCCAGCGTGTTGGGCGGCCTGGCGCGGGTGGCTGTGGCCGTGCAAACCACCGCCCAAGTGACGCCCAACGAACATGACGTGTTGCTAGACGCCGGTGTGAACGTGGGCATCTGCTTGAGCGCGGCGGCGTTGCTCGACATTGACTTTGACGCCGAGTGGCCGATCAGTGCCGCCTTGGCTCGCAGCGCGTGAGCATGAGCATGAGCGCTTCGCTGCGCCCGCGGCAATGAACCACAGTCCGTCCCCGCGTTTGTCGTTGCTGGTGTTCCCCCACGCGTGGGACGGCCAGCGGCTGCGGGGATCGGTGTTGTTGTTGCCCACCGGCGACCCGCTGCACGCGCCGCTGTTCAAGCTGGGTGCACCGTTTGCGAGCTTGCGGTTGACGATCAGACTGGTGCTCACGCCCGACGATTCAACGCGCCGCGACGTGCCGATTTCCAGCCTGGGCCACAGCGTGGTGGCGACCACCATTCAACGCCAGGCAAGCGCCGACACCAAGCGACTTTTCGAGGCCTTGCACGCGCAGTTTTTACCCACACCACAAGCTTCAAACGCACGAGCCTTGGCGCACCAGCAGCGAAAGCGCAGTGCGCGGATGCAGGCGCTAGGGGCCGTCGAGAGGCGATTTCCGCGCATCGATCTGAAGACAACGCTGGCCCCGAAAAAAATGGCGCACCGCGAACTCGGGGAGCACCACGCCAGCACGCCCCACTGTCGCCATGTATCTTGGGGACAAGCCTTGTCTCACGCTCTCAGGCAACCCGCGCTGGCACGCGCCTTGGGTTTGGTGGTGGACTTTGAGCTTGACTTCGCGGCACTTGGCTTGGCGGCGGCGCAGCCTGCTTGGTTGCACGCGAGTTTGGACAACACAGGCATGGGCGAAAGCGCGGACAGCGCTCCAGCAGAAGGCGTGGTGAGCTACGCGGCCCTGCTCCCGCCGCTGGACGGGCGCGTCCGCTCACTTTTTGCGGCCGTGCATTTCCCTTTGCATGCGCCTCTCATCGGGCCTGAAGCCGATGCCCTTTTCAGCGAAGCTGCGGCCTACAACGAGGGCTTTGCGCGCAGCGTGCTCGCCTCTCAAGCGCCTGGCGCGGACCCTGGCATCACCCTGACGTGGGACGACGAACAGGTGCTGCGCTGGGTCAATCGCCAACTCGACCCCAACCGCACAGCCAACGCGAGCGGCGAAACGGTTGATGTTCATGCGCCCGTGGGCGTGGCAGGCTACCGGGTCGACGCGCGATTGCACCGACGCCAACGTCGCCAAAACGGCGTACGCAACGGTCCACACTACAACCGCGCAGCCTGGCATTCACTTTGCGGCGCACGCGCAAACCTCGCCGTCGATGTCTGGCACACCCAGTTCAAAGGTGAACTCTGGGTAGACGTAGCACCCCACGCCGCGCATCAGCCCGCAGGAGAGGCATGGCATTTGCCGAGCTACTTCGCAGTGTGGCGAGGTGGCTCGCTGGTGTTGCCCGACCCCGCCCAGCAGTCACTCAACGGCTCGCCTGCCGACAACTCAACCTGGGCTGCCCTGCCCTTGCCTGAGCGTCGCGCTTTGCCTGCGCTTCGCTATGGTCAGCAGTGGGACTTCCGCGTTCGGATGGTTGACTTGAGCGGCGGCGGGCCGCAGCTGGACGACGTCAGTGAGGACGCCACACCAACAAGCGTGGCGACGCTGCGTTTTTTGCGACACGCGCCGCCCCGGCCTTTGCGCATCGAAACGCTGGAAAACACCTCAGCATTGCCTACGTCCCCGCCAGATTCGCTGTTCATACGTCGCCCGCTGCTGGCTTACCCCGACTTCGGCTTCGCCGGTGTAGACGCCACGCCGGCGCTGCTAGAACAACTCAAACACCACCGCAGCGCACCACGCAGCTTGCAACACGGCTTGGGTGTGAGTGACCCCGACGTCACGCACGTGGCGGTGGCGGTTCAGGTGCGTGCGCCCTTCGGGGACAGTGACGTTGACAGTGACAGTGACAGTGACGGGGACGGGGACGGGGACACTGACCTCGCCGAAAAAGCCCAAACGGTTGCCCGCCTGCTGCGTGACGGCGATCACATCGAACTCTTCAGCGTGTTGATCCCACTGCCGCCACGCAGCGGCTTTGCTGTGAACAGCCTCCACTTTGACGAAGACGAGGCAGCGCTCGGGTTGCGTCTGGCTTACACCGACTGTGCCGACGTGCAGGCCGGTGCCGCCGCACTCCAAGCTGCCAGCATCGACGGCGTTTTGATGCTGCCGACAGGGCGCGATGTGCGGCTGCGTTGTCGTGCGGCTTGCCTGCTGAAGAAAGGCAAACGTCATCACTTTGCGGACGCGCTGATCCACACCATAGCCGCGCAATGCGTGGCACTGGGCAGCGTGGCCGACCTGAGCCGCAGATGCGAGGAGCTCACCGCGATTGAGTTGCTGGCATCCGAGGAACCAACGCAGACGCAGACGCAGAGGCACACGACAGCCCTGTGGCTGCAAGCCAGCGCTTGGCCGCCCGCCGCTGCTTGCGCCGAACCGCTGCAAGCCTTGGCGGCAGCCGTTGGCTTGCACGCCGACGGCATGCGTTTGCGGGCGCAACCCGGTAGCCGGGTGCTGTTGGCGGCGAGTGGTCGCATGGGCCACGTGGTCGAGCACGGCGGCAGCCAAATTCGTTTCAACTCCACACATGACATGACGGGCCGCTGGGTCGTGGCGCATCGCGTGTGCCTGCAGCGCGACTGGACTTGGTCAGGACTGATGGAACCCGGCATCGCGATTGAGGCGATGCCGAACCTGCCCGGCCAACCCACCCGTACCCTGGGCACCGTGAGCTTGCCGTTCGCCGTGAGCCGCGTGGCCGCGCAATCCCGCACACTACAGCGCAGCCACACCACGTTCATTTTTTTC
>JANPNT010000280.1:0-19258 GCA_031427655.1 Burkholderiales bacterium | reverse complement strand
TGTAGGAAGCGTTGTCAACAACGGCAGCTTGGTGCAGTTCGTGGACACCGATGTGCGCGTGGGCGACAGTGACAACGCGCTGATGCACAGCGCCACACTGTCCATCACCGATGTCAAGTTTGGCGATTTGCTCACTGCATTTGGACTGCCCGCAGGCATCACACCGGCGCTTTTTGACCCCATCACCGGCGTGTTGGTTTTGCAAGGCACAGCCAGCTGGGCCGACTGCCAGCTCGCCTTGCGCGGCGTGGCCTTCAGCGCCACCGCGGACGCAACGTGAGGCAGCGCACGCGTCATCGAAATCACACTCAATGACGGCACGGCGAACAGCAATGTGGCGCTCTCGCAAATCAACGTCAGCTCCTCCCCACCATCCAACGTTGGTGCAAAGCAGCCCGGGCGATGACGTGATGACGGGCACCGCAGGCCAAGACGTGTTCCATTGGAGCTTGGCAGACCAAGGCAGTATTGCGGCGCCCGCGCGTGACATCGTCACCAACTTTGGCCCGGCCACCACCGGAATCAACCGCTCAGGCGACGTGCTCGCCCTGCGCGACTTGCTGGTTGGCGAACTGCATGCGCCCAAAGTGGGCGGCCAGCCTGGTGTGGTGACTGCCGATGTGGGCAACCTGGATCACTACCTGCACTTCTCGCTGGTCAGCACGGGTGCCGCCACGCCCGCCAGCACGGTGATCTCGGTCAGCTCCAGCGGTGGCGACACCCGCGGCGTTTACAACGCTGGCGCGGTCGTTCAAGTCATCACCCTGGCCGGCGTGAACTTGATGGCCGGGTTCACCACAGGCCACCAAGTGCTCGACGATTTGCTCAAGCGCGGCAAGTTGATTACCGACACGGCCTGAACTGCAAACGACGTCGACGCGCGGTCAGTCCGCGCCGGACTTCGACAGCAACTCCACCGCCGCCACCAGTTTTTCAGCTTGCTCGGCCAGCGGCGTGCCTTCGCTGACGGCCAAGCGCCTGAGGCGATCCAGCGCGGCCCCACGCGCCAGCGAGTAGCGGTGCATCAGCACGCCCACGGCCAGGGCGACGATCTGTTCCAGCACCTGCTCGCCTACTTCAGCCGAAGCCGATTGCGCAACGGCGCTGCAGGCCGCTTGCTCAGGGTTGGCGGCGCTTTGGTTGCCGTTGATCCGCCCAGCGTGCAAATTCGCGAAGGCCGATTCGACGGCGGGAACAATTTGGCGGATGTCCAGCGGCTTGACCAAGTAGGCCACCGCGCCCAAGGCTTTGACCTGGCGCACGGTGTCGTCGTCGGTGAAGGCCGACAAAAACATGAAGGGCATGTGGCACACATCGCGCAGGTAGGCGGCCACGTCGAAGCCGCTTTTTCCTTCCATGCGGATGTCGAGCAAAGCAAGGTCGGGTTTGTGTTCACGCGCCAACAAAATCGCGTCGTCGCCGTTGTCAGCGTCGATGACAAGGTAGCCCGCTTGCGACAAGCCGTGGGCCAGCGTGGCCAGCACGAGGCGGTCGTCGTCAACGACCAAGATTTTTCCGTTGTGCGCTGAGGCAATTGCGGGGGCTGTGGTCATGTTGAAACCTGTTCTTCTTTGGGCAGAGAGCTGGATTGTGGGCGGATGCCACGCACCGTGTAAGCAAAAGCTACTACCTGAGAAGCCCTCACCCGCTCAGAAGTTTCTGCACACCGGGCGAACCCAAAATGACGGTGGCCACCACACCTTCCTCGACTTGCTCTAGCGTGAGCGATGCGCTGCGCCGAGGCAGCAAGGCGCGCACCAAACCCAAGCCCGACACACCGCCCGGAAAGCGTGCCAAATTAAATCCTTCGGGCAGCGCACCGGTGTTGGAAATCAACACGCGCAAGGTCGCCTCACCGCATATCAAAGTGCAAGTCACACGGCCGGCTTCACCCCCGGTGCAATGCTTCACCGCGTTGGTCAGAAGCTCGTTGAGCGTCAATGCGATCGGGATGGATTCAGCTTCGGGGAAGACCCACAGCTCAGCCTGCTTGCCCTGCACGCTGAATTCAATCTCGCGACCAAAGGTGCGCTGCACCGACGCCGCAATCGCCTCCACCACGCTCAAGCTGCGCAGCGGCCCGGTCACGCCCACCTGCAAACCATAAACCTGGGCGATGGCCTGAACTTGGCCCACCACTTCCGACATCAAGCCCGCGACATCAGGACGTCGCACGCCAATTTGTTGCAGCAGACCAGCCACGCCCTGCAGGTTGTTCTTGATGCGGTGATGCACTTCTTTGACCAACATCTCGCGCTGCGCAATGGCGGCATCGAACTTGGCTTCTTGCGCGGCGCGCTGCTCGGTCACGTCGGTGGCCACCAGCAGCAAGGTGTCGGGGGCCTGGCCAGCGGCTGCCAGCGGCAGATAGCGTGCATCCCACACCCGCAGCTCGCCGAGCAACTCGGCACGGTATTCACGCTTGGTCACCTCGGTAGACACCAACGCCGCCTGCATGTCGGCACGGCGCTCAGCCGCCACGTCGGGCGTAAAAATTTCTTCCGGACTTCGCCCGATGATCTCTTCGATGCTCAAACCTGCAATGTCTGCCGCCACCGCGTTGGCTTGCAACACACGCAGCGTGCGCGCATCGCGCAGGGTGATGGACATGGGCGCGGCTTCAATGATGCGTTGCAGCGAGGCCTGTGCCTCGGCAATGCGCGCCTCGGCGCTGCGACGGCGCTCAATGTCGAGCAGTGCATAAGTGAGCTGTCGGCCCACCGCACCATAGCCGGTGGCCACGGCGTTGCCAACGACCCAAAACTCGCGCCCGTCGCGCGCTTTGACGCGGCATTCAAAAGTTTCAGCACGACCTTCGGTCAATTCATCGATGTACTGCGTTTGCCGAAACGGGTGCTCGGCCTCGGACGTGGCCACGGTGCTGATGGGCAGGTTCAAAAAGTCAGTCAACTCACCGCTGAACATGCGACGCGCCGAGCTGTTCATCCACTCAATGCCGCGCGACCCCACGGTGACGATGCCCACCAACACTGAGTCCAGAATCGCCCGCGTGCGTTCGGCTTGCAAGGCCACGGCTTGCTCGGCGCGGTGGCGGTCGTCCACGTTCACGTACGACGCAATGATGCCGCCCGACAAGTCGCCCTGATGCACCAAGCGCTTGCTCACCTGCACCCACAGCAAGCGGCCGTCGGCGCGGCGCAATTGACGTTCACCCACCCAGCGCCCCGAGTCGCGCAGACTGCCTTCTTCCACGCTCCAACAGCGCTCAAACTCCGCCGCGCTGGCGAACATGGCGGCCGTCGGCAAGCCCATCAGCTCTGCTGCGCTGTGGCCCGACAACAAGGCAAAAGCGTCGTTGGCGCGCTGGATGCGGCCGTCGCGTAAAAACGCAATGCCCACGCCCGACAAGCTGAACATCAGCTCGCGGTCGCGCGCCAAAATTTCCAATTCCATTTGCTGGGTTTTCAAGCGCGTCACGTCCGACAGCACCGCGATGGCTTCGATTTTTTCCGAGCGCAAACCGGTGCGCCGCACCGACAAGGCGTACCAACGTGGGCCGCGCTGCGAGCCCCTGGTGGGCGGCACCTCCAACTCGGTCTCGAACACGGTGCCTTCGGTCAGTGCCTGCAAGGTGGCAGCGGCCACACTTTGCGCCTGCTTGTCGTGACCAAACAGCGCATTCAAGCTGCTGCCTGCCCCCACGTGTCGGCGAATGCCCAGCATGGCTTGGAAGCGCCGGTTGCAACGCACCAACACGTCACCGCGCAGGTAGGCGATGCCGGCGCTGCCGCTTTCCAAGATCGTGCTCATCTCAAACAGCAGTTGCTCGCTGCGGCGCTGCGCTTGTTGCTGCTCTGTGACGTCGAGCGTGACCACCGAGGTGGTGCGTTTTCCCGATGCCAAACGCGCCGGTTCCACCCGCGTGAGCAGCCAGCGTTCACCCAGTTCCGGGTGACTGATGGCATAGCGCACTTCGGCGCCGGTGTCGGTGCGCAGCGCGTTTTGCAGGCGCTCATATTCGGGCAACGAAGACGGCAACACGATGTCGCGGCTGATGGACTGCAAGGCTGCGCTGGTCTGCGGCTTTTTGTCGGACGGCGGTGCCGACAGAGCCGCGCTGTCGCTGCTTGCCGAGCCCCCACTGCGCTGGCGCACCCAACCGGTGGTCTCGGCAAACGTGGCCAAACCCACGCCGGCCGTTTGCATCAGCGCGCCGATTTGCACTTGCGCGAGATCGCGCTCTTCTTCCATGCTGCGGTCTTCCACCACGCCCATGAATCGGCGCTGCCCCAAGGGCGTCAAGAAGCAGCGCAGGGTGGCTTGCAACCGGCGTTGATTCAGTTTCGCGCCGTTTGGGTACGGCAACCAACCGCGCGTGACCACCGGCTTGGCTCCGACCTGCAACAAAGGCGACGGTGCGCCACCGGCGGGGGAATGAGCCAGGCTGTTGGGCGTCCAGGCCAGCAGCTCTTGGAGCGCGGTAGGGGCCTGCGACATCAGCGCCGGTGCGCTGCCCACCAACGCATCAAAGGCTGGGTTGGTGCGCACCAGCAAACCAGCTTCGTCAAACAACACCATGCCCACCGGGCTGAGCACAAACCAGTCGTCCAGCTCCAAGGCAGAGCGGTCGGCTCGTTCACGGGCCACGTGTTCGGCGGTGCTGTCTTGCAGCACGCTGAGATACGCAGTGCCCGCGCGCGGGTCAATCAAGACCTGTGACGAAGCGCGGAACCAGCGCTCGCGTCCGTCTGCGTCAATCAAGCGGTGTTCGGTGAGGTTGGCGCTCGCGCCGCGCTGCACTTGCTCCAGCCACTGTGCGCGCCACAGCCGGTGCGGTGCGCGGTCTACTTCGGGCAACAGCATCACCGGGTCACGGCCCAGCAAGTGCTCGCGCGGGAATCCAGTGAACTGGAGGTAAGCCGCGTTGAAGTCGATGAGTTTGAAATCGGCGTCTTGCAGCGCGCAGGGAAATGGCGATTCCCAGTGCAGGTTCAGAGCTTCGTCGATGCGAACGCCGTGGGCCGAGGTTTTGCGCGCTGGGGTTGAAGACGGGTCGGGTTCAATCAAGTTGGGCTGCCACCGTCAGGGCGCGCAATTGCGCGCGGTTAATTTCAGCCACGCTGAGCATCAAGCGGTCGGCAGCGGCGCGGAAGTCGTAGAGCGACTCCAACTCCACCGCACGCACCAACTCCACATAAGGCTGATAAGGGCCGCTGTTGTCGATCAGCGCTTGGCGCACGCGTTCGGGCACGGGGATGGTTTTGAGCAGCACGGCAAAGGGACGGCGGAACATCCGGTCCAGCAATGAGAACACACCGCAGATGAACATTTCGTTGCGCATTTCTTCGTCGCTGCTGGCGCGCACCAGTTCTTCCATGAACAAGCCTCGGCGCACCGCTGCAAACATCACGGGTTTGAGGTTTTGGTCTTTGCTGGCGGTGGCCAACAACAAGGCCAACCAGCGCTTCAAGCGTTGATGGCCGAGCAACATGATGGCGTGACGGAATGAGCTGATCTCCACCGACAAACCAAAGGCAGGAGAGTTGATGTAGCGCATCAACTTGAAAGCCAACGTGGGGTCGCGCTTGAGGGTTTGTTCCATGCGCTCATAAGAGTCGCCCTGGTCCACGCGGTGAATCAACTCGACGATGACTTGCATGTCGGTTTCGCCCGATTTTTTATTGCTCTGCGCGCCTGCGCTCCCTTCTGGCATGGCGTCGTCGATGGGCCAGCCGAGCACGGCAGTGGCACCGCGCTCAAAACTCGCGTCCAGCTCGGCCATGCTGGTGATGCCGCTTTGCACGTGCGGAATTCGGCGCTCAGCGCTGGCCTGTGCGGCGACCCGCTGTGCCGCAGTTTGGTTCAAGCGTCGGTCGTCACCGAGATCGATGATGGCGTACTTGAAACAGGGCAGCACGGCGCGCGGCAGCTCACTCAAAGGCACGCCTTTGAGCAACAACACATTGCCCCTCGCATGCAGGGCGGTCAGCGCAGCAGAGTTGGTGGGGTCACAGGCCATGAAGGCCGGCACCTCCACCATGAGATTGGCACTCGGGCCGGAGGCCAACAGGTCTTGAAGCAGAGTTTCACTGGCGATGTTCAGCGACACTTTGCCACCGTCAGCAGGCCACACCGTGCCGATGGCGTGCAGCAATTGCGCGGCATCGAGGCTGGCATTGGCGTGCAGTGGGAACACCGTCAAGCGGGTGGCCGCCACCGTGCGCTGGCGGTCAATGAAGGGCGAATAGCACAGGGCCACTTGGCCCAAAATGGCAGGGTCGGCGCTCATCAAGGCGAGGGTGGAAGCTGCGGTGGATGCGTTCATGTCGGTTAATCCTGAAGCGTGCTGTGCAACGTCAGACGTTCACGTAATTGAAGAGCGAAAGCTTCTGCACCATGGCATACGACTTGAGCGCCGCATCGTAGCCGGTTTGCTTGTTTTGAAACTCTGAAATGGCGCTGACCATGTCCAAGTCTTCGGCATTCGAGCGCTCGCTCACGGCTTGAAGTTTTTGCGACTCCAAGCGTGAACTGGTGTTGTCGATTTGATTCAAGGCGTTGCCCACTTCGGCGCGCGCGCCAGTCAGGCGCGACAAGGCGGCGTCGACGTTGGTGAGGCTGAAGCCGTTCAACTGGGCGCGCTTGGAAGCCGTCAGGCTGGGCACCGCCAGATCGGCCACGGCTTTGTCCAGCGCATCGAAAATTGACAGCGTGGGCGTGGACGGCAAGAACTCGAACTGGTCACCGGCGAGTGGGGCACCTTTGATGTTGGCGGCCACGCCGTCGACCTCGATCAACACCCCGCTGGTCGAAGGCGTGAACGGCACATTGGTCTGCGCCGTGCCCGCGCCGTCTTTCAAGATGGAGTAGGTCAACACGCCCGGCGCACCAGAGAAGTTGATGGTGTAAGTGGAGTCTGTGACCAGTGCGGGGTTGGTGACGTTGCCACTGTCGACCCAGGCCGCGCCTGTGCTCACGTTGGCGCGCGTCTCGAACACACCGTTGCCGGTGCGCGTTTGCATCCACACCTCTTGGCCGTCCAGGCTCAGCGGCAGGCGCTCGCCGTCAGCCGCCACAGCTTGGCCCGCCGTGCCGCGAAATTGCACGCCGGTGGGGGTGTCCAGGAAGGGCGGCGTACTCGAACCTTGGCCGCCGAACAAATAGCCACGGCCGCCGTCGGTTCGGTTGGCCACCACCAACAATTGCTCGCGTATGGAGCGCAGTTCGTTCGATGCGGTGAGTCGTTCTTTGTCGCTGTGAACGGCGTTTCCCGCTGCAATCATCAATTCGCGTGCGCGTTGCAGCAAGTCACCGGCATCGGTCAGCGCACCTTCCGACTGCGTCATCAAAATTTGGCTGGTTTGCACACCGCGTTGACTGGCCTCAACCCGAGTCGCGCTGGCCAACGCGCGCTCTGCATGGGCCGCAGCGGCGGGGTCATCGCTGGCGCGAATCAAGCGCTTGCCACTGGTCATTTGCGCCTGCGAATCCGACATGTCGCGCTGACGGCGCAACAAGGTATCGATCGACGAGCTGTAAGCGTGAGCGGTGCTGATGCGCATGTTGAGTGGCCTGAATGGAACGAATTAAAGTTAAAACTTACCGCGCAATTTGCAGCAAGGTGTCAAAAGTGCTTTGCGCCACTTGAATGATCTTGGCGCAGGCTTGATAGGCCTGTTGGTATTGAATGAGCCGGGCAGCTTCTTCGTCCAAATTGACCCCGGCCTGCGATGAGCGTGCGTTTTCAGACTCGGCCAGCACGCTGCCCGAAATCGACTCTGCGGTGCGCTGGGTTTGCACCCGCGCACCCACATCGGCCAAGGCGTTGGAGTAAGCGTCGGTGAAGGTGTCGCCCGAGCCCATGGCAGGCAAGCCTGCTGTTGCCACACCGGCCAAACTGCGTCGGCCCACCAAGTCCAAATCGCGCAGGCCGGTGAGCACCGTGGCGTTGCCGTTGTTGCTTGCGGGGTAAGCGGTGGGCGCCACTTTCAAGGTGTCGTTGACTTGCGGCGCGCCGTTGATTTGCATCTCCCAGCCGTTCAAAGCGATGGGTTGGCCCGCCACCCAAGTGGCCGAGCCACTGGACACCAGCCCATTGCTGCTGTTGCGCAACTCCCAGTTGTAGTTGCCGCTGGTGGAAGTGAATTTGATCTCGGCCGACAGGGTGCGGTCGGCGGTGATGCTGACGGCGCGAACGTCCTTGACTGCCGCCGTGCCCAAGTTGGTGGGTGTGGCCAAGCCGGTGAACTGTGCAGCCGCGGCAATACCGCGCGGGTCGTCGAGCACGCGCTGAATGGAGGCTGCAGCGGCACCCACCGGGCGCAACAAAAACGTGTCGGCTGACGCGGGCAGCGGTGCTGCGATGTTGAGTTGAAAGCCGTCGATCTTGTCACCTGACGCCACGGTGCGAATCAGCCCGTCGCTCAAGCGCGTGAGCTGATAGCTGCCTGCGCCGCCGCCCGGGTCGGCGCGCAAATCGTAGTCGCTGGCTTGCAGTTGCGAGCTGTCCAAAATTTGCACGCCCACCGACGGCACGCGCACGCCCAAGCCGTTCACAAAAGACGCCGCCGCGTTGCCCGCACCGTCTTTTGCATTGCGTGAAGAAGGCAAGACTTCGGGGTCGTTCACAGAGAACATCGGGCCGCCCGGCTGGACGGGGATTTGCAAATCCAGACCCAGCGCCTGTTGCTTGTTCACGGCCCCACTGACCGCCGACGCCATTTGACCCAACAAGTTGCGCGCCGCCACCAAATCGTCAGCTTGAAAGCGCAGCAAGCCGCCGATCGCACCGCCGGGCATTTGGCTGTCGGGCAGCAAGCGGGTGCTGTTGCCTTCGCTCAGCGCCACATGCAATTTATGCACGTCGTATACGTCGGCAATGGTGGTGAAGACTTGCGGCGTCGAGCCCAACACCAAAGTCTGGCCACCGCCCACAAACAAACTGAGTGAACCATCGTCGGCTGCGATGGCAGTGACTTGCACTTGCTCGTTCAGTTCGCGCAGCAACTGGTCGCGCTGGTCCATCAAATCGTTGGGGGCGTGGCCACTGCCCTGAATGCCGGTGATTTGCGCGTTCAGTCCGGCAAAGCGCTGCGCCAAGTCGTTGATTTTGATAACGGCGGTTCTGAGGTCTTGCGCCACGCCGTTTTGCAAGGCGTTGATTTGCTCACCCGCTTGCCGAAAGCGCGCCGACATTTCTTCGGCGCGCGACAACACCACCTGGCGTGAGGCCGGGTCTTGCGGTTGGCTGGCCACGTCGACAAAGCCGTTGATGAATTGATTCACCGCGTGGCCCACGCCGGTTTCACCCAGCGGAAATACCTTTTCCAATTGCTGCAACTGCTTCAAGCGCGACAGGTCGGCGGTGTTTTGGGCACGCGACACCGAGACCTCGCGATTTAGAAATTCGTTGTGCGCGCGGCTGACGGTTTTCACGTCCACGCCTTTGCCGAAATAGCCCGCCCCGGTGTACTGCGACGCCGCCGTGGCCACTTCGACCTGCTGGCGCGAGTAGCCCACGGTGTTGACGTTGGCAATGTTGTTGCCGATGACTTGCAAGGCCGCCTGGTTGGCGAACATGGCCCTCGCGCCGATGTTGATGAGGGTGGGCATCTATGACTTTCAGGTCACCACGCGCTGAAGTCGCAGCGTGGTGTTGATCACGCGGGTGAGCTTGTCGGCGTAGGCCGGGTCGGTGGCGTAGCCCGCACGCTGCAAGCTGTGGGCAAATTTGGAGGCACTGGCTGCGCTGGTGGCTGCGGTGGTGGCTGCGGTGGTGGTTTCGCTCACTGGTGCAAAGGCAACCAGTTGGATGCCCTCTTTGACTTGGGGCGTCGTTGGCGTCGCCATGCCCGCGCCCACCCCCGCGACCACCCCAGCGTAGCGCGGGCTTTCTTTCATCAGCTTGGCGTAGTCGCGAAACGACGCGTCTGCCGACTCATACGACCTGAACTTCGCCGTCACCTTTTGCGCTTTGCCGTCCACGTATTCGGTGGTCATCACCTCGGCCACGGGGCCGGTCCAATTGGCACCAGCCTTGATGCCGAAGAGGTTGTTCGACGAGCTGCCATCGGCGTTGCGAATGTCGCGTCGACCCCAGCCCGATTCGTGCGCGGCTTGCGCCACCATGAAGTTGGCGGGGATGCCGGTTTGCGCTTCGGCAGCACGCGCTGAAGTGGTGTGGCGCTGGACGAAATCGAGTTGGCGTTCCCGGACCGTCATCGACGCCGTGTTGGCCTCAACTCGCACCGGCGCTGCCTCCCCCACATGCACCACAGGCACCACAGGCCCGGTCGGCAGCTTCAGGCCACTCTTGTTTTCCAAGCTGCCGCCCATTTGGCGTTGCAGTTGGCGCTCTATCACCGAGCCCAACCCGCCAGGCTGACCACTCATCTTCAAGGCGAATTGATCGTCGAGCATGTCGGTGCCCATTTGCGTGCCGGCGTTGTCCAGCATGCCTGAGCTTTGCGTGGCCTTGCGCATGCTCTTCATCAGCTCTTGCATGAACAGCGATTCAAACTGTTTGGCCGCTTCCTTGATGGCCGCCTTGGGGTCGCGCGCCGCCACACCGCGCAAGCCCTTCAAAGCCTGCGTGTCAGACGACATGGCCGTGGCTTCGGAAGCGCCGACCTGCGATGGGGCAAATGGGGCCGAGCTGCCCAAAATCTGGATGCTCATCAGATCACCTCCAACTCAGCCTGCAGCGCGCCTGAGCTGCGCAGCGCTTGCAAGATGCCAATCAAATCTTGCGGCGTGGCACCCAACAAACTGAGTGCCTTCACCACCTCCGACAACTTGGTGCCTGCTGGCATCTGCACCAGCGCGCCAGCTTCTTGGCGAATCGAAATGTCGGTCTTCTCACCCGCCACGGTTTGGCCGCTGGAAAACGGGCCCGGCTGGCTCACCGTGGGCGTGGAACTGATGGTCACCGACAAGTTGCCATGCGCCACCGCGCACGCCGACAAGGTCACCGCTTGGTTCATCACCACCGAACCTGAGCGGGCGTTGATGACTACCTTGGCGGACGGTGTGGCCAGGGTTACGTTGAGGTTTTCAATGTCGGCCATGAAGCTCACCCGTGCATGGGGCGAAGCAGGCATGCGCACGCGCACCACACGACCGTCCATGGCCTGCGCCAAGCCTTCGCCCATGCGCTGGTTGATGGCCCGGGCCACGTCGCGCGCGGTGTTGTAGTCGTTGCTGTTGAGGTCGAGCTGCATGTACTCGCCTTGGTTCATGGAGGTCGGCACGCTGCGTTCCACCGTGGCGCCTTCGGGCACCCGACCGGCGCTGAGATGGTTGATTTGCACCTTCGAGCCACCGGCCGACGCACCCGCGCCGCCGACGATCAAGTTGCCCTGCGCCAAGGCATAAATTTGCTGGTCAGCGCCCTTCAGCGGCGTGGTGATGAGGGTGCCACCGCGCAAGCTTTTGGCGTTGCCCATGGACGACACGTTCACGTCAATCGTTTGGCCCGGCTGCGCAAACGCGGGGAGCTGGGCAGTGACCACCACCGCCGCCACGTTTTTCAACGTCATGCTGGCACCTTGCGGCACCGCCACGCCCATCTGGGCCAGCATGGCAATGATGCTTTGGGTGGTGAAGGGGGCTGAGGTGGTTTGGTCGCCGGTGCCGTCCAGGCCCACCACCAAACCGTAGCCCATCAAGGGGTTGCTGCGCACGCCTTGAACAGACGCCACTTCTTTGATGCGTGCGGCGTTGGCGGTGGCGGGCCACCACAACGCCGCAGAGGCGGCCAGGGCGGTCAGCGCGATCAGCGCCTTCAAAAATTGGGGAAGTTTTTCGGTGGTTTCCATGAGCATGACAGTCTGGGTTGCCACCTCATTTTGGGGAAACTCAAAGCGGCATAACGTTCAAAAAGAACCGTCCAAACCAGCCTATTCCTTGTGCATCGGCGGCCGCGCCGCGACCGCGCTGCTCGATGCGCACATTGGCCACTTGGGCCGACAGCACCGAGTTGCCGGGCTGTATGGAACGCGGGTCTACCTGACCCGAAAAACGCAGCACATCCACACTGTGGTTCACGCCAATTTGCTTTTCACCGGCCACCATCAAATGGCCGTTGGGCAACACTTCGGTCACGGTGGCGGTAATGGTGCCGGTGAATGTGTTGTTGCTTTCGGTGGTGCCCTTGCCGTCGAAGGTGTTGGTGGAGTTGCCATTGGCCGCGGCGCGCAACAAGGCGGCGGGCGACAACAGCGGCACCGCAGTGACCTTGGCTTCGATTTTGCCGTCTTTGACGATGGAGCTGGTGCTGCGCTGTGTGGCGTTGATTTTTTCGACGATCTGTATCGTCAACGAGTCTCCCTTCAAGCGCGCGCGGTAGTCCTCGAACAAGGGCCTGTAGGTGACGGCCTGAAAGATCGCGCCATTGTTCGGCGGCGCTTCCACCGCAACGTCGGGCCGCGCATAACGCACCGGTGCCAAGTCCACCGGCGGGCGCGGGTTGACTTGGTCGCTGAGCGCTTGGTTCAGCACCGAACAGCCACTCAAGTTGAGGGCCAAACTGGCCAGCGCCACCACGCAGGCGACGCGGCATAAAGTGGTTTGCTTCATCGCGATCACCATCACAATTGGGTGAGCTTTTGCAGCATTTGGTCAGACGTTTGAATGGCTTTGGAATTCAACTCGTATGCGCGCTGGGTCTGGATCATTTGCACCAGCTCCTCCACCACGTTGACGTTCGAGGTTTCCAAAAAGCCTTGCTGAATCGTGCCCAGCCCAGTCAGGCCCGGCACGCCGGTGGTGGGTTGGCCCGAGGCAGGAGTTTCACTAAACAGGTTTTTGCCGCGCGCGTCCAAGCCCGGCGGGTTGATGAAATTGGCCATCAACAACTGTCCGACTTTTTGCTCCGCAGATTGGCCTGGCAAGGTCACGCTGACGGTGCCGTCAGAGCCCACCGAGGTTTTCAGCGCGTTCGCCGGTATCGTGATTTGCGGGTTGATGAGGTAGCCCTCGCTGGTGACCAACTGACCCTGCGCATCGACCTGGAACGCACCGTCGCGGGTGTAGGCCGTGGTGCCATCGGGCATGTTCACTTGGAAAAAACCGTTGCCCTGGATGGCCATGTCAAACGCGTTGCTGGTTTGCTGCAAGCTGCCCTGCATGTACATGCGCGAGGTGGCCACCGGCCGCACGCCCAAGCCGACTTGCAAGCCCGTGGGCAACTGCGTTTGCTCGGTGCTGTTGGCACCCGGTTGGCGCAGAGTTTGGTACATCAAATCTTCAAACACCGCATGAGATCTCTTGTAGCCATTCGTCGACACGTTGGCCAAGTTGTTCGAGACGACATCGAGCTGGAACTGCTGAGCTTCCATGCCGGTCTTGGCTGTCCAAAGGGAACGCATCATGATGAGAAGTCCTGAAAAAAACTAAAAGTTAACCGCGGTGTGTCAGCAGCCCAGAGGCCGCTTTCTCATTCGCCTCGGCCGTTTGCACCAGCTTCATTTGGGCTTCGAATTGGCGCGCTGCAGCAATCATGGACACCATGGTTTCAATCGCGCTGACGTTCGATCCTTCCAGCGCACCTTCTTGCAAGCGCGCAGCCGGGTCGCTCTGCAAGGTCTCGCCAGTGACGGTGCGAAACAAGCCGTCGTCACCGCGCACCAAAGGCACATCGGACGAGGCCAATTTGATGCGACCCAATGCCGCCGAGCTGCCGTTGGGCTGACGCGCGCTCAAGGTGCCGTCGCTGCCGATGCTCAATTGCACATTCGGCGGCACGGTGATGGGGCCGCCGTCGCCCAGCACCGTCAAACCGTTGCGGGTCGACAAGGTGCCGTCGGCGCGCAAGTCGAGTGAGCCCGAGCGGGTGTAGCTCTCGGTGCCGTCCAAAGCTTGCACCGCCATCCAAGCGTCGCCTTGCATGGCCACGTCCAACACGCGACCGGTGGTTTGCATCGGGCCTGGTGTGGCGTCGTAGCCCGGCGTGGTCTCCAACGCATACACACGGGTGCTGGAGCCGCTGCCGTTCACAGGCACCGAACGAAACGCCTGCAGCTCCGCCCGAAAGCCGTTGGTGCTGACGTTGGCCAGGTTGTGCGACAACACATCTTGGCGCTGCATGGTGGCCTTGGCCCCCGACATCGACAGGTAAATCATGCGGTCCATGGCGGCTCCTTAAATCGTCGTTACGTCGTCGTTGTGTCGTCGTTATGTTGTCGGCAAATCAACGCAGGTTGACCAAGGTTTGAAACACCTGGTCTTGCGTTTTGATGGTTTGCGCATTGGCCTGGTAAGAGCGCTGCGCTGTGATCATGTTGACCAGCTCGGCCGTCAAATCCACATTCGATTCTTCCAACGCGCCCGACTGCACCACGCCCAGCGTTCCCTCGCCCGGCGCACCCACCACGGCATCGCCCGCGGTGTGCGACGAAGCCCACGCATTGCCACCCAAAGGCTGCAGGCCTTGCGGGTTGCGGAATGTGGCCAGCAGCAGTTGGCCGGCCGCTTTGGTTTGACCGTTGGAGTAGCGCGCGGTGACGATGCCGTCGTTGGCAAATGAGACACCCGCGAGCTGGCCCGGGGCGTAGCCGTCTTGCGACAAGTCAGTCACACCAAAGGGCGAGCCGTACTGCGTGGCACCGAGCAAGTCGAGCTTGACGTTGGGAATCGGCAAGGTCACCGCGCCCACGGCGTTGGCCGACGCCGGGATGTTCAAGGTGACGTTGGCCAACGGCAGCAGCGGTGTGCCGCCGTTCGACGGAAAGACGATTTGCGTGGCCGGGATGGGTGTGGTGCCGCTCGAGTTGATCGATGTGCCGTTGGCTGCCACATACACATTCCAGGTGTCGGTGGCCGCTTTTTGGAAGTAATACGTCAACGCCACGTCTTGACCCTTTTCGTCGAACACGTTGAGCGAAGTGGCCTTGTTGTAGGTCAGCGGGTCGGCAAAGTTGATGGCGGGGCCAGTGGTGGGCACGGTGACTTTGGAGCGCGCGTCCAAGTTCAGTTCCATCTTGATGGCGGTGGTCACTTGCGGCTTGATACCGGCGGTGGGCATTTGCAGCGAATCTGCCTTGCCGCTTTGAATCACGCCCAGTGCATCGGCGCGGTAGCCGATGAGCTTTTGGTTTTGGTTGTTGACCACAAAGCCTTCGCGGTCGACTTTGAACTGCCCGTTGCGGCTGTAGTTGACGCCGCCGATGCTGTCTGACACCTGGAAAAATCCGTTGCCGTTGACGGCCAAATCCAACGGGTTGTCGGTGGTGACGATGCTGCCCTGCGAAAACTGCTGCGTCACTGCCGCCACGCGCACGCCGATGCCAATTTGGTTGGTGGCCGCGCCGTTCATGGCACTGGCATACATGTCGGCAAACTCAGCGCGCGACATTTTTTCGCCGTAGGTGTTGGCATTGGCCACGTTGTTGCCAATCACGTCGAGATTCTTGCTGCTCGCGTTCAAACCTGACAAACCTTGTTGGAAGCTCATGGATTTTTCCTGGTGATGGAGATGGGGAAACTGACGTGCGCTGAAGCCCGTTCAGTTGAACGACTTGACTTGCGAATAAGGCAAGCTGCCCGAGCGTTGCAACTCCAGGTTCAAGGTGTCGGCGCCCATGTTCACGGCGACGACTTTGTCGCGCATGTAGGGGGTGGCCACCACGGGCGCTGCATTGTTGGTCGCGACCACACGGAAGCGAATGTCGCTTTGCGGATCGGCCCCCTTGGCGGCCCACTCAAAGTTCACGCGACCGGCTTTTTGCGGGCCAAGCTGCAAGGTGTCCATCACCGTGCCATCAGGGCGTAGCACTTCGACTTTGCTGGCGCTGGCGTCAGACGCCAACTGAAACGCGCCTTGACCCACGTCGCTTCCGATGTTCATGCGGTTGCCCGCGACGGTCACGTCACGGCCCACCAATGCCGCCCCTTGCAGGGTTTGCATTTGCAAAAACTGGGCCGTCAAACCAGTCACGGTTTTGTTGAGTTTTTCAACGCCGCTGACGGTGTTGATTTGCGCCATTTGGCTGGTGACCTGCGCGTTGTCCAGCGGGTTTAACGGGTCTTGGTTTTGCATCTGCGCCACCAACAGTTTCAAGAAGCGGTCTTCGCTGCCGGGGTCGGCCTTCTTGGCGGCGGCTGCTGCGGTTGTGGTGCTGAGGGCGGTGTTGTCTATCGAGGCGATGGCCATGGTGGTTCCTTCAATTCGACTTCAAAAATCAAGCGCCAATTTGCAGCGTCTTCAACAACAAACTCTTGGCGGTGTTCATCACCTCGACGCTGTTTTGGTAAGAGCGCGAGGCCGAAATCATGTTCACCATTTCCTCGACCGCGTTGACGTTGCTGTAGGTCACGTAGCCATCGGCGTCGGCACTCGGGTGCTTGGGGTCGTGGATGCGTTTGCCAGGTGTGTTGTCTTCGGAAATGTTGGACACCGTGACACCGGCCGACGTCAAATCGTTCTTGGTTTGACCCATGAATTCCGTCTGGAACGTGACCTGTCGCGCCTTGTAGACCTTGCCATCCGGCCCAGCCACGGTGTCAGCGTTGGCGAGGTTGGACGCCACCACGTTGAGCCGCTGGCTTTGCGCGCTGGCAGCACTGCCCGAGACGTTGAAGATGTTCAGCATGGACATGAGCAAGTTCCTTCAATCAAGTTTCTTCAATACCAATTCATTGACGAATTCACTGACCGCGAATGGCGTCCAGCATGGTCTTGGCACTGCCGTTGATGAAGCGCAGCGTGGCTTCAAACTTCACCGAGTTGTCGGCAAAGTTGGCGCGTTCGCGGTCCATGTCCACGGTGTTGCGGTCAAGGTTGGTTTGGCTGGGTGAGGCGTAGTTCAGGCGCGACTCAGCGCGCATGCTGTTTTGGGTGTCCAAGCCGATGTGGCCGCTGCGTGTGGCGCTGGCGCCCAGCATGTTCAGCGTGCCGCCGCTTACGCCACTCAGGCCGGTCGCGCTGCCGGTGGCTTCGCGCAGCACCTGCGCAAAGTTCATGTCGCGGGCCACGTAATTGGGCGTGTCGGCGTTGGCAATGTTGCTGGCAATCAGGCGCTGTCGCTCGGCTCGCAGGCTGAGTGCTTGGCCTTGAAAGTCGATTGAACTGGTGAGTCGGTTCAGCATGTGGGGGCTCCAAAGCAGCCCCGCAGAAAAAGGCCGTTCAGTGATTGTGGGCAGCCACCGCTTGGAACATTAGCGAGAAGAGAGCCGCAAAAGGCCGCCTATTCGCAGCCTTCGCCATGCAGCCTCGCTTCAACATTCATGGCATGAAATCCTTTGCTTTATTGGGCTTGTGGCGGCTGCTCATTTGGTGGCTGGCGGTGTTGTCTCTGCCGCTGTTGGCTTTGGTTTTTTCACCAGCAGGCGCGCAGACGCTGGACTCCAGCGTGATCGACAGCGCCGTTGAACAGCAAGTGCGCCAAATGGCGATCACCGCAACCCAGGCGGCCACCAAAGACCCCGCCCTCGGCGTCAGCCGCGTCGACATCATCGTGGGCAGCCTGGACAAACGCCTGCGCCTGGCACCTTGCCAGCACATCGAGCCCTACTTACCGCCCAACACCAAGCTGTTGGGAAAAACCAGAATCGGATTGCGCTGCGCGCAAGGTGCCACCGCATGGAACGTGTACCTGCCGATCACCGTGAAGGTGTATGGCCAGGCGTTGGTCAGCCTGCAGCCGCTGGCTGCGGGCAGCGTGATCGCTGCGGCCGACTTGGTCAAAGGCGAAGTCGATTTCGCCGAAGACAGCTCAGACGCCGTTCAAAACAGCGCCATGGCCGTGGGACGCACCTTGGCAAAACCGATGGTGGCCGGGCAAAGCCTGCGCATGGCGCACTTGAAGCTGCGCCAATGGTTTGCCGCAGGTGAAACGGTGCGCGTGCTCGCGCAAGGCGCTGGTTTCAACGTGGCCAGCGAAGGCCAGGCGCTGACCGCCGGGTTTGAAGGCCAGCCCGCCAAGGTGCGCACCGAAGCGGGGCGCGTGCTGACCGGCATCGCGGTGGGCGAACGCCGGATGGAGTTGGCACTTTGAATCGAGTGAATCGCAGGGTCGTGGAGCGGAAAAAAAAACACTAAAGTCGCGCTCGGGGCATCCGATAAGAAAAGGACACGGATCGGGTCTGGCCTTAAATCCACCCCATGGAGCGAATTATGAAAATTGGAAATTCTGTTGAATCGACTGCGGTGACAGCCGCGGGTTCAGTGCCTCACGGCCAAGCCGCGCCCGCAGACGCAGACAAATCAATCAAACCGGTGAGTGGCGCGGCCGAGCCCAGCATGCAAGTGGAGCTGTCCAACACCGCCTCCACACTGCGCGCCGGAACGGTGCAAGCTGCCTCAGCCGATTTCGACACTGAAAAAGTCAACCGCATTTCGCAGTCCATTGCCGACGGCAGCTTCACGGTCAACCCTGAAGCCATCGCTGACAAATTGATTGCGAATGCGCAAGAGCTGCTCAGCAGACGGCAGGCTTGAGCCAAAGAACCTCGCAACATGAACCTCACGCCCGAACTCACCGACCCCGCACTTGAAGTCAAAGTGCTCGCGTTGGAAGCACACCTGGCCAATTTGGGCGAAGCCCTGATTGCGCGAGACACGCAGGGCATCGACATTCATTCCACCGAACTGCATCGCAGCTTGGCGCGCGCCGTGGATCACTTCACGCTCGCCGCCCAATCGGGTTCGGTGCCTTTGGCACTGCGCCGCCGGCTGGCTGCTGCCAGCGGCCAAGTTGCAGCACAACGCGAAGCCCTGGCGCGCGCCACCGCTGCGCTGGACCGCGCCATTGAAGTGCTGATGCCGCGTGAAACGCCGGCGCTCTACTCGGCCTACGGCGCGTCCACGCGCAGCTTTCGAGGCAGCTCAATCCAAGCCTAGTCGGACCGTCTGACCTCTTGGCATCAGATAATGGCTGGTGTTTCATACAGCCGCTCCCACCGTCCCAAGTCACCCGATACCGCGCCTGATCGCCCATCTCGACATGGATGCGTTTTACGCGTCGGTCGAGTTGCTGCGCTATCCCGATTTGCGCGGCTCGGCGGTGGTGATCGGCGGCGGTCGCGACGCCTCACCGCAACTCAACCCTGACGGCACGCGCCGCTACGCCGTGCTGCGCCACTACGCGGGCCGCGGCGTCATCACCACCTGCACCTACGAAGCCCGAGCACTTGGAGCCCACTCGGGCATGGGCGTGATGAAGGCAGCAGCCTTGGCCCCTGACGCGGTGTTGCTGCCGGTCGACTTTGACGAATACCGAAAGTATTCGCGGCTGTTCAAAGCCGCTGCCCGCAGCGTGGCACCCATCTTGGAAGACCGCGGCATCGACGAGATTTACCT
>JANPNT010000279.1:0-6482 GCA_031427655.1 Burkholderiales bacterium | reverse complement strand
CATCTATCGCCTGGGTTTTGGTTTGTCCAGCGTTGCACTTGAATCTTTCAATATGTCCTGCATCAGTGCGCGCACTTTGTCCAACATGGGCGCCTCGGTGCCAGCCCTCGGTGTAAGCGCGCATCGTCATCAACATGCGGCGCACATCGGGGTGGTGAATGATGGTGGCGCTGCCGGTGGTAGAGCCGTCCACCGGGCGGCTTTGCACGCGGTCTTTAGCGTAGTGCGCGGCTTTTTGGTAAGCCATCTCGGCCACCGCAATGCCTTGCACCCCCACCGCGTACCGGGCCGCATTCATCATGATGAACATGTACTCCAGGCCGTGGTTTTCTTGACCGATGAGCTGGCCCACCGCACCGCCGTGGTCGCCAAACTGAAGCACCGCCGTCGGGCTGGCTTTGATGCCCAACTTGTGCTCGATGCTGACGCAATGCGCGTCGTTGCGCTCGCCCAAACTGCCGTCGGCATGCACCTTGAATTTCGGCACGATGAAAAGGCTGATGCCCTTCACACCTTCAGGCGCACCGACCACGCGCGCCAGCACGAGGTGAACGATATTGCTCGCCATGTCGTGTTCGCCGTAAGTGATGTAGATCTTTGTGCCAAAGATCTTGAAGCTGCCGTCGGGCTGCGGCTCGGCGCGGGTGCGCACCATGGCCAAGTCGCTGCCGGCTTGCGGCTCGGTCAGGTTCATGGTGCCTGTCCATTCGCCCGAAATCATTTTGGGCAAATACAAAGCTTGCTGCGCTTCGCTGCCTGCGGTGAGCAGCGCTTCAATCGCACCATCGGTCAGCAAAGGGCACAGCGCAAAGCTCATGTTGGCACTGTTGATCATCTCGATGCACGCAGCCCCTATCGTCTTGGGCAGGCCTTGGCCGCCGAAGTCGGCCGGGTGCTGCAAGCCTTGCCAGCCGCCTTCGCCAAATTGACGGAATGCGTCCTTGAAACCAGGCGTCGTGGTGACCACTCCGTTCTTGAAACTTGACGGGTTTTTGTCACCCTCCCAGTTCAAGGGTGCAAGCACGCCCTCAGTGAATTTGGCGCATTCTTCCAACACGGCTTGCGCGGTGTCCAGGCCAGCGTCTTCATACGCGGGGATCTTGGCAACCTCTTCCAAGGCAGCCAATTCCTTCATGCAAAACAGCATGTCTTTGACGGGGGCAACGTAGCTCATGGGTGTCTTTCAAAACGATAGAACGGTGTTCAGGGCAAGAAAAAACCCGTTGGCCCGATTTAGCGGCGAACGGGTTTTGATGAATCACAACTGCTTCAAAGCGCAGCCACCCATTCGGGAACGGCGGTGAACAAATCGGCTTCCAAGCCGTAGTCGGCGACGCTGAATATGGGCGCTTCGGGGTCTTTGTTGATGGCAACAATCACCTTGCTGTCCTTCATGCCAGCCAGGTGCTGAATAGCACCTGAAATGCCCGCCGCGATGTAGAGCTGAGGTGCGACGATTTTTCCGGTTTGCCCGACCTGCCAATCGTTGGGCGCGTAGCCCGCGTCCACCGCAGCGCGGCTTGCCCCGAGTGCCGCACCGAGTTTGTCGGCCAAGGGCGTGAGCACCTCATTGAATTTGTCGCTGCTGCCCAAAGCGCGGCCACCGCTGACAATGATTTTGGCAGCGGTGAGTTCAGGCCGGTCGAGCTTGGCAATTTCGCTGCCCATGAAGGTGGACAAGCCGCCGTCGGCAGCGGCCGTGAGCACTTCAAGTGCGGCGCTTCCGCCGGTCGCAGCCGCAGGGTCAAAACCGGTGGTGCGCACGGTGATGACCTTGGTGGCCTCGGCACTGTGCACTGTGGCGATGGCATTGCCTGCGTAAATGGGCCGGTCAAAGGTGTCCGCGTTTTCAACACGAATGACGTCGGAAATTTGCGCCACGTCGAGCTGGGCCGCCACACGCGGCGCGATGTTTTTACCTGACGCGGTGGCCGCAAACAGGATGTGGCTGTAGCTTGACGCCAGCCCCAAAATTTGCGCCGCCATGTTCTCGGCCAAGCCGTGCCCAAAGGCTGCGCTGTCGGCATGCAGCACCTTGCTCACGCCCATAATTTGCGCTGCTGCGGCAGCGGCTGCAGCGGCGTTTTCACCTGCTACCAGCACGTGCACATCGCCACCGCATTTCACGGCCGCAGTGACAGTGTTCAAGGTGGCACCTTTGATGGTGGCGTTGTTGTGTTCAGCAATTACCAAGCAGGCCATGTCAGATCACCTTCGCGTCGTTTTTCAGTTTGGAAACCAGCGTGGCCACATCCGGCACCTTGATACCGGCACTGCGTTTGGGCGGCTCGCTGACCTTGAGGGTCTTGATGCGCGGCGTCACGTCCACACCCAAGTCGGCGGGCTTGAAAACGTCGAGCGTTTTCTTCTTCGCTTTCATGATGTTGGGCAACGTGACGTAGCGCGGCTCGTTCAAACGCAAGTCAGTCGTAATGATGGCGGGCAGCTTGACCTTCAAGGTTTCCAGGCCGCCGTCAACCTCGCGCACAACATGGGCAAAGCCGTCCACTACATCCACTTTGTTGGCAAAGGTGGCTTGCGGCAAACCGGCCAGCGCGGCCAGCATTTGACCTGTTTGGTTGCAGTCGTCGTCGATGGCCTGCTTGCCCAAAATCACCAAGCCGGGCTGCTCTTTGTCCATCAGTGCTTTGAGCAACTTGGCCACGGCCAGCGGCTGCAACTCGACGTCGGTTTCCACCAAGATGGCGCGGTCGGCACCAATGGCCATGGCGGTGCGCAAGGTTTCTTGGCACTGCACAACGCCGCACGACACCGCGATGACTTCGGTCACCACGCCTTTTTCGCGCAACCGCACTGCCTCTTCCACCGCGATTTCGTCGAACGGGTTCATGCTCATCTTGACGTTGGCGATGTCGACGCCGCTGCCGTCTGACTTGACGCGAACTTTCACGTTGTAATCCACCACCCTTTTGACGGGAACCAGCACCTTCATAGCGAGCACTCCTGAGACATGTCTGTTGAGCCGAAACTGAGTTTAGTGGCGCTCACGCAAGCGAGGGTCGAAAGGAACCTAAAGGCATGAAAACGCACGACCGTGCTATTTTAGTTGCGTTCGATCAAACAGTGTCGAGTCGCCAGCCTAAAAGGTCGGCAGCGATTGGCGTGTTTGACTCGGGCTTGGGCGGCTTGTCGGTGCTGCGCGCCTTGCAAGCTGCCATGCCCGCAGCCGACTTCTTGTACGTGGCCGATTCAGCTTACGCACCTTACGGCGAACGCAAGGCCGACGAAATCGTGGAGCGGTCCCTCAGCATCACCAATTTCCTGGTGGCGAGCGGCGCATCGGGTGTGGTGGTGGCCTGCAACACCGCGACCGCCACGGCCATCGTCGCGCTGAGGGCGCAACATCCCGGCTTGCCACTCGTGGGCATCGAACCCGGGCTAAAGCCCGCTGTCGCCACCACCCGCAACGGCCGAATCGGCGTGATGGCTACGCCCGCCACCTTGGCCAGTGCGCGCTTTGAGCAACTGCTCCACGCGCAGGCGCAGAGCGGCTTTGTACTGCGTCAAGCCTGCCCTGGTTTGGCTCAGCTGATTGAGCAAGGTGATTTGGATGCGTCGGGCGTGATCGACGCAGTTCAGCGCTTTTGCGAGCCGCTGCGTCGCGCCGAAGTGGACACCGTGGTGTTGGGTTGCACGCACTACCCGCTGATCGCGCACCACATCCAAGCGGCCTTGGGCGACGACGTTCAACTCATCGACACAGCCCACGCCGTTGCAAGGCATTCAGCGCAACACTTCGGTGTCACATCGACTCGCGAAGCTGCTGTGAAACCAGCGTCTGTGACCCTGCTCACCACCGGAAATGCGGCACAACGCTTGGCATTGGAAACCGTGGCTGGACTCTGTTTGCCCATGTCCACGTCAGCGCAGCAGACGAATCTGAGTCACATCGCAGAACGCGCCGCCTGAGCACCACGCGCCACATTCACCGGCGACAGCAGCAGCAGCCCCAGCAGGAAAAACACCGCAGTCGACACGATGGCGATGCGATGGTTGCCTTGCGTCAACACGGTGACGATGCCGTAAGTGATGGGCCCGACGATGGCCGCCAAGCGCGTGGCGAACGTCCACAGCCCAAAAAATTCGCCCAACTGTTTTTGCGGCGCGAACAAGCCCACCATGGCCCGCCCCGCCGATTGGCTGGAGCCCATGCACAGCCCCGCGATTACCGCCGCGACCCAAAACAAGGTGGCGGTTTGCGCCAGCGCCGCCATCACCGTCATCACCACCCAACCCGACAAGGTCACGCCCAAGGCCAGCTTGTGGCCGATCCGGTCTTGCCAGTAGCCGAAGGCAAAGGCACCCAGCGCGGCGGCGATGTTGACCAGGAAGATCAGTGCCATCGTGTCGGCCTGTTTGAAGCCCAACGTTTGCTCAGCGTAGATCGCCGCCAAGGCAATGACTACCGAAATACCTGCCTGATAGCAAGCACCGCAAGCCAGCAGCCAACGAAAGTCTGAGTAGTTTTCGGCCACCCGCAAAGTCGACTTCAGCCGCTGCCAAGAAGCACCCAAACCAACGCCAAAACCACCCGACCCCGCAGCCTGGGGCTGGGCCACGGCGCGTTCACGCAGCAAGACAAAGGTCACAAGCGCCGCCAGGCCGTAAACCCCGGCAGTGATGAGCATCGTGACCGGCACAAACGACGTGGCAGGCTCGCCGCGCGCCTGCGCAGACAACACGTAGGCCAAGCTCAAACCCAGCGACAACATGCCGCCAAGGTAGCCAAAGCTCCAGCCCCACCCCGACACGCGACCCATCGCATCAGGCTTGGCCAACTCCGGCAAAAACGACGCCGTCATCGACTCGCCTATGGCATAAAAAGTGTTCGACAAAACAATCAGCAGCACCGCCCAAGCCAAGTCGCCACGCCCCACCGTGGCGAGGGCCAAAGTGGCGGCCACGCAGCCCACGGTGGCCAACACCAAGACTTTTTTCTTCGCCGCACGCAAGTCCGCGAAGGCGCCAATGGCAGGCATCGCCACCATCACGATCAAACTGGACAAAGCCAAAGTCAGCGTCCACGCCAAGGTGGCCCAAGCCGCGTCTTTGGCGACCACGCCGACAAAGTAAGAGTTGAAAACCGCCGTCAGGACGACGGTGGTGTAGCCCGAGTTGGCGAAGTCATACATCGCCCAACCAAACACCTCCCGCTTGCGAACACCGGGGTTGAGCGCGTCTTGTGGAAACAGGGTCATTGCAACTCCAGCGCAGCAAACATGGGCAAAAAGCCGCCACTCAACTCAACTCAATTGCATTTGCATTTGGTGCCGGTATCGCCTTCATTTGCGATGCGTTGAAGGTCGCGCCCTCGATGCCACCAAGGTAGGAAGAAGCTGACAGAAGATCGTTGATTGCCTATTCAATGTCATTTGATGCCACCGCCCTCATCGAGTATGCACAACAAAGAACGCCGTGAATCAGCAGCGTGCCGTCCGGATCGAAATCGCATCGCTCATGGATATTGACCCAGCTTGAGCAACGTTTCGTCTGGGTGGTTATCAGCCCCCGATCGTCCGATCAACTTACATATCGGGCGCCAAATTCGGTCAACGAATGCCTGATGCGTTCGGTCGTCGTGCCGCCTGACCCAGTACTGCGTCAGATCAGCAAAAACCCCACTGGCAGCATCAATAAACGTCGTTCGTGTGATTGAGGGGAAGTCCCTCTCGCTGCCGGAAATTTCTGCCAGCAGAGTCCACGAATGCCCAACGTCAAGCCCTCGACTGTCACGGTTGAACTTCTCTTCCTTCGCCACAGTGTCCCCTCACACGCCTTGGTACGAGACTGCACCAGCCGGGCAAGGGAACCCGGTTTTCGCCTTTGGGGATCAACCGCAGGCTAGGCGCAGCGAACCTGATTTTGCGGGCTAATTGCGCGTCTATGCCGCCATGGAGGGGGTAACGTCGGCACCCTTGCTCAGCGCGTCGATGCGGTCAGCCCACCACTGCATCATCTTGGCGCGCTCTGTCAGCCACTGCGCGCGGTTGTAGGCACCGCGCACGTCGTCGCGGTCTTCATGGGCCGATTGCTTTTCGATATGTTCGCGGTTTTGGCCCGCCTCATTTGCGCAGGTGGAAAACAGACTGCGAAAACCGTGGGCGGTGGCCAGCCCTTTGCAGCCCATGCGGGCCAAGGCGCTGTTTAGGGTGCCGTCGCTCAAGGGCTTGCCGGGGTAATAGGGCGAAGGCAACACCAAGGCGCTGTGGCCACTCAGAGGCCGCAAACCTTCCAGCACGGCAAGCGCTTGGATGGACAGCGGCACCAAGTGTTCAGCATTCATCTTCATGCGCTCAGCAGGCACACGCCACGTGGCCCTCTTCACGTCGATTTCATCCCAGCGCGCACCACGCAGTTCACCCGGCCGAACGGCGGTGAGCATCAACAGCTCCAGCGCCGCAGCGGTGACGGGGTCGCCTTCGTAAACTGCCAGCCGGTGCAAAAACGTGGGCACATCGCGT